>NZ_JBSHBN010000052.1:0-1810 GCF_053612025.1 Kitasatospora sp. NPDC054768 | reverse complement strand
CTGGCCCGCCGCCCCCCCCGGGGCCCCCCCCCCCCCGGGGGCCCGGGGGGGGCCCCCCCCCCCCGCAACCCCCGGCGGGGGCGGCCTCGACGGGTTGGCGTGGGATCAGCCGGCGAAACGCCAGATGTGGTCGTCGTAGCCGTCGTAGACGCCGCCGTGCCACGAACTGTCGTAGCAGGGGTAAACGGTCAGGGGCAGGTCGTTGGCCCGGTCACTTCCGTCGCCGGCCCAGCCGGCGAGGTCCAGGCAGAGGCCGTTCCGGTAGTTGACGATCCCCCATCGTGGGCGGTTTGGGCGGGAATTCCGTGCGTGTATCGCCTGGCTCCGACAGAGCTGCGATCGGGCACGAGGATAGGGGGGTCGAATGCGGCGCGAACCGTCAAGGATTCGATTACGGCCGAAAATGATCGCGCGACCGAAAGGCGCCGGTGATCCAGGTCAATCCGGGCGAGCGGCCCAGGCCCGGCCTGACGAAAAACAGCAGACGCCGTGACCGGCGTGCGGGGTTTCGCCGAGGCGCCGTGCCGACAGGCATCCCCGCTTCCTCGCCGACACCACCGGTGACGGACGCCGCGGTCGGGGAGGGCCACACCTGTGGGCCCACCGTGCACGGGTGCCCGCAGCCGGCCGTGCCGGTCCGCCTCCGGAGGGCACCGGCACCGTAGGGTCCGCTCCGAGGGAAACGGGGCCGACCGGTCACCCGGACCGGGGCGCCACGACGGCGCCGGGCCACGGCAGAGACGAGACGAAGGGAAGCTCACGTGCGACAGCGCAGTCTGCGGGACCTCCAGGTATCGGCCATCGGCCTCGGCTGCATGGGGATGTCCGCCTTCTACGGCACGGCCGACCAGGACGAGGCCACCGCGACCATCCGGCACGCTCTCGACCTCGGCATCACCTTCCTCGACACGGCACAGGTCTACGGACCGCTCACCAACGAGTCCCTGGTCGGCGAGGCCGTCCGGGGACACCGCGACGAGTACGTGATCGCCACGAAGTTCAACTACCGGATGGACAGCGCCGTACCGGGCGACATGTCGACCGTGGGCCGCCAGGACGGCTCCGCCGAGCACGTCCGCGAATCCGTCCACGGTTCGCTCGCGCGGCTCGGCACCGACCACATCGACCTGTACTACCAGCACCGGGTCGACCCGAACGTGCCCATCGAGGAGACCGTCGGCGCCCTCGGCGAACTGGTCGCCGAGGGCAAGGTCCGTCACATCGGGCTGAGCGAGGCGAGCGCGGAGACCATCCGCCGCGCCCACGCCGTCCACCCGGTCACCGCCGTCCAGAGCGAATATTCGCTCTGGACGCGGGACGTGGAGGCCGAGGTCCTCCCCGCCTGCCGGGAACTCGGCATCGGCTTCGTGCCGTACTCCCCGCTCGGCCGCGGCTTCCTCGCGGGTCGCTTCAGCTCCCCGGACGAGCTGGACCAGGACGACTTCCGCCGCACCAACCCGCGCTTCACCAGGGCCAACCTGGCGGCCAACCTCAAGCTCGCGGAGAAGGTGAACGAGATCGCCGCGGAGAAGGACGTCACCCCTGCCCAGCTGGCGATCGCCTGGGTCCTGGCTCGCGGCGAGGACCTCGTGCCGATCCCCGGCACCAAGCGCCGCACCTACCTGGACCAGAACGCGGGCGCCGTCGACGTCGAGCTCACCGCGGACGACCTGGCCCGCATCGACGCCGAGCTGCCCGACGTGGCGGGCGAACGCTACGACGAGGACGGCATGCGGGCGGTGAACCGCTGACCGACCGGTCCGACGTCACGGCGGCCCCCGCCCACTCCCCCGCCCGGCGGGGGAGTGGG
>NZ_JBSHBN010000051.1:0-55457 GCF_053612025.1 Kitasatospora sp. NPDC054768 | reverse complement strand
GCCGCGTTGGTGGAGGCTCTGGTGGGGGAGGGTGTGCGGGCGCGTCTGATCGAGGTCGACTACGCGTCGCACTCCGCGCATGTGGAGGAGGTCCGCGAGCGGCTGCTCGCCGATCTGGACGGGATCACCCCTCTCGCGGGTTCTGTGCCGTTCTTCTCGACGGTGACGGGCGGCTGGCTGGACACGAAGTCCCTGGACGCCGAGTACTGGTACCGCAACCTGCGGGAGACCGTCGAGTTCGGGCAGGCCACGGCGGCGCTGTTGGGGGAGGGCTTCCGGTTCTTCGTCGAGTCCAGCCCGCACCCCGTGCTCACCTTCGGCGTCCAGCAGACCGCCGACGCGGCCGACACCGCCGGCTCCGCGCAGGGCCCCGCCGTGGTCGTGGGCACGCTGCGGCGCGGCGAGAGCGGCCTCGACCGCTTCCTGACGTCCCTGGGAGAGGCCCACGTGGGCGGCCTGCTGCCCGACTGGGACCGGGTGTTCGCCGGACACCGTCCGGGCGGCGTCTCCCTGCCCACCTACCCCTTCCAGCGTCGCCCGTACTGGCTGGAGGACACCGGCCCCGCGGCGGGCGGTCCGTCCGGAACGTCCGCGGCGGGCGACGACTTCTGGGAGGCCCTGGGCGGAGGCGACCTGGACCGGTTCACCACCGCCCTCGGGGTGGCGCCCGAGGACCCGCTGAACGTGGTGCTCCCCGCGCTCGCCGGCTGGCGCACCGAGCGCACCGAGCGTTCGGTGGTCGACTCCTGGCGCTACCGCGTGACCTGGCGGGCCCTGCCCGAGGGTCTCCCGGTCGCCCTGGACGGCAACTGGCTCGTGCTGTCGTCGGACGGCCAGTCCGAGGACGGGACACGCCGGTCGGAGGCGACCGCCCACGCCATGGAGCAGGCCGGGGCCTCGGTGGTCCACCTACGGATCACCGAGGCGGCGGCCGACCGCGCCGTGCTGGCCGACCGGGTGCGCGCGTCCCTCGACGCGCTGCCCGGCCCGGTGACGGGAGTGCTGTCGCTGCTGGGCCTCGACGAGCGCCCGCACTCGGCGCACCCCTCCGTCCCGCTGGGCACCGCGCTCAACCTGGCCCTGCTGCAGGCCCTCGGAGACGCCGGGATCGACGCGCCCCTGTGGTGGGCGACCCGCGGGGCGGTGTCGGTCGGGGGTACGGACACCGGGAGCGCGGTCAGCGCCGCGCAGAACCTGCTCTGGGGCCTGGGCCGGGTCGCCGCGCTGGAGTTCCCGCAGCGCTGGGGCGGTCTGGTCGACCTCCCTGAGGTCCTGGACCCGGACACCGCCGGGCGGCTGTGCCGGGTGCTGGCCGGCCAGGCCGGGGACGAGGACCAGGTGGCCGTCCGGGCCACCGGCTGCCACGGCCGGCGGCTGGTCCGGTCCGCTCTGGGCGACACCGCGCCGCGGCGGAGCTGGCGGCCCGGGGGCACGGTGCTGATCACCGGCGGCACCGGCGGGATCGGCGCGCAGATCGCGCGCTGGCTGGCCCGGCGGGGAGCCGGGCACCTGGTGCTGGTCAGCCGGCGCGGCGCGGATGCGCCGGGTGCGCCGGAGCTCTCCGAGGAACTGGCCGCCCTCGGCACCCGGGTCACCCTGACCGCGTGCGACGTCGCCGACCTGGAGGCCCTGCGCGAGCTCAAGGACGGCCTCGAACAGGACGGCCACCGGATCAGCACCGTCTTCCACGCCGCAGGGGCCGGGCTGCTGGTGCCACTGCCCGACACCGACGCGGACGAGTTCGCCGACACCCTCCACGCCAAGGTCGGCGGGGCCAGGAACCTGGACCTGCTCTTCGACCGGGACACGCTCGACGCGTTCGTGCTGTTCTCCTCCATCTCCGGGGTGTGGGGCAGCGCCGTCCACGGCGCCTACGCCGCCGCCAACGCCTACCTCGACGGCCTCGCCGAGGACCGCAGGAGCCGCGGCCTCGCCGCGACCTCCGTGGTGTGGGGCATCTGGAGCCCCGAGGGCGGGGCCGGCGGGATGGCGGCCGAGCTGGCGGAGGAGACCCTGCGCGGCCACGGCGTGCTCTTCATGCCGCCCGCGGTCGCGATCACCGGGCTCCAGCAGGTCCTGGACCACGACGAGACGGTGGTCGTGGTCGCCGACATCGACTGGGACCGCTTCGCGACGGTCTTCACCTCGGCGCGCCCCAGCCCGCTGATCGGGGAACTCCCCGAGGTGCGCAGCGCGCTGGCCGCCGGACCGGAGACCGGCGGGACCGGGGTCCAGGGAACGCCCTCGGCGCTGCGCGACCGGCTGGCGCCGCTCCCGGCGGCCGAGCGGACCCGGGTACTGGTCGACCTGGTCCGGACCCAGGCGGCCGCCGTCCTCGGCCACGACTCGCCGGACGCGGTCGCCCCCGGCCGCGCCTTCCGCGACCTGGGCTTCGACTCCCTGACCGCCGTGGACATGCGCAACCGACTCAACGCCGCCACCGGCCTGCGGCTCCCGGTCACCGTCGTCTTCGACTACTCGTCGGCGACCGCGCTCGCCGGACGTCTGGAGACCGGACTGCTGGGTGCCGCCGAGGAGCCCGCCACCGTCCGGCAGCCCCCGACGGCGCCACCCGCCGCCGACGACGACCCCATCGTGATCGTCGCCATGAGCTGCCGCTACCCCGGCGGCGTCCGCACCCCCGAGGACCTGTGGCGCCTGGTCGCGGACGGGCACGACGCCGTCTCCGGGCTGCCGTCCGACCGGGGCTGGGACCTCGACACGCTGTACGACGCGGACCCCGACCGGCCCGGCCGGAGCTACGCCGCCGCGGGCGGATTCGTCAGGGACGCGGACCGCTTCGACCCCGGGTTCTTCGGGATCTCCCCGCGCGAGGCCCTCGCCATGGACCCGCAGCAGCGACTGCTGCTCGAAACCTCCTGGGAGGCGATCGAGCGCGCCGGCATCGACCCGTCCACCCTGCGCGGCACCCCGACCGGCGTCTTCGCCGGCGCCTCCTACCAGGGCTACGGCGGCACCCTGCGCGACATCCCCGAGGAACTGGAGGGCCTGTTCATCGCGGGCATCTCCACCAGCGTCCTGTCCGGGCGGGTCGCCTACCAGCTCGGCCTCCAGGGGCCCGCCGTGACCGTGGACACGGCCTGCTCCTCGTCACTGGTGGCGGTCCACCTCGCCGCGCAGTCGCTGCGCTCGGGCGAGTGCACGCTGGCCCTGGCGGGCGGCGCCACGGTGATGGGCACCCCGCTGTCGTTCACCGGCTTCAGCCGGCAGCGCGGGCTCGCCGAGGACGGGCGCTGCAAGTCCTTCGCCGCCTCGGCGGACGGCTTCGGCATGGCCGAGGGCGTGGGCCTGCTGCTCCTGGAACGTCTCTCGGACGCCCGCCGCAACGGCCACCCGGTACTCGCGGTGCTGCGCGGCTCGGCGATCAACCAGGACGGCGCGAGCAACGGACTGACCGCGCCCAGTGGCCTGGCCCAGCAGCGGGTGATCCGCGACGCGCTGGCGAACGCCCGGCTGTCGGCCGCCGACGTGGACGCCGTCGAGGCGCACGGCACCGGCACCCGGCTGGGCGACCCGATCGAGGCCGACGCGCTCCTGGCCGTCTACGGCCAGGACCGGCCGGCCGACCGGCCGGTGTGGCTCGGGTCGCTGAAGTCGAACATCGGGCACACCCAGGCCGCCGCCGGTGTCGGCGGCATCATCAAGATGGTGCTGGCCATGGGGCACGGCGAACTGCCGCGCACCCTGCACATCGACCGGCCGACCCCGAACGTCGACTGGACGGCGGGCGCCGTCGCCCTGCTGACCGAGGCCACCCCCTGGCCCGAGACCGGCCGGCCGCGCCGGGCCGGAGTGTCCTCGTTCGGCCTGAGCGGCACCAACGCCCACGTCGTCATCGAACAGCCGCCCGCCGGGCCCACACCCGCCCTGCCCGCCGGGCCCGCACCCGCCGCCGTCCCGTGGGTCCTGTCCGGGCGGACCGCCGAGGCGGTGAAGGCCCAGGCGGAGCGGCTGCACGCGTACCTGACGGAGCGGCCGGAGCTGCCGTCCGCCGACGTCGGCTACTCGCTGGCCACCACCAGGACCGCCTTCGAGCACCGCGCGGCCGTCGTCGGCGGCGATCGGGCGACCCTGCTGGGCGGCCTGGCCGCGCTGGCCGCCGGAGAGCGCGCACCCGGCCTGGTCCAAGGCATCGTCGCCCGGTCGGCCAGGACCGTCTTCGTCTTCCCCGGCCAGGGAACCCAGTGGGCCGGCATGGCCCGGGAACTGCTCGACCACGCCCCGGCCTTCGCCGACCGGATCGCGGCCTGCGAACGCGCCCTCGCCCCGCACCTGGAGTGGTCGCTGCTCGCGGTCCTGCGCGACGCGCCCGACGCGCCCCCGCTCGACCGGGTGGACGTGGTGCAGCCGGTGCTGTGGGCGGTGATGGTGTCGCTGGCCGAGCTGTGGCGGGCGCACGGGATCGTCCCCGACGCCGTGGTCGGCCACTCCCAGGGCGAGATCGCCGCCGCCTGCGTGGCCGGCGCGCTCTCGCTGGACGACGCGGCCCGGATCGTCGCCCTGCGCAGCCGGGCCCTGCTCGCCCTGACCGGACGCGGCGGCATGCTGTTCGTGCCGCAGCCGGTCGAAGCCGTGCGCGAGGCACTGTCCGCCCACGACGGGGCACTCGACGTCGCCGCTGTCAACGGGCCGACGTCGGTGACGGTCTCCGGCGACCCGGCTGCACTGGAACGGCTGCGCGAGCAGTACGCCGAGGCGGGCGTCATGGCCTGGCCGGTCCCCGGCGTGGACTTCGCCGGACACTCGCCCCAGGTGGAGGAGCTCCGCGAGGAACTGCTCGCCCTGCTCGGCGGCATCGCGCCGCGGACCTCCGCCGTCCCGTTCTACTCGACGGTCAGCGGCGGGCCCGTGGACACCCTGGACCTGGACGCCGCGTACTGGTACGAGAACCTGCGCCGGCCGGTGGAGTTCGGCCGGGCGCTCGACGCGCTCGTCGCCGACGGGCACCACACCTTCGTCGAGTGCAGCACCCACCCCGCGCTGACCGTCTGGATCCAGGAGGCCGTCGAGGCGGCCGGGGTCGGCGACGGGGCCGTCGTCGGCACCCTGCGCCGCACCGAGGGCGGCCCCGGCCGCTTCCTCGCCGCGCTCACCGAGGTCCAGGTCCGCGGACTGCCGGTGGACTGGGACGCGGTGTTCGCCGGAACCGGCGCGCGCAAGCGGCCCCTGCCCACGTACGCCTTCCAGCAGCAGCGCTACTGGCTGGACGCCACCCCCGGCGGGCCCGCCGACGCCGCGGCCGGCACGGCCGCCGCGACCGGCGCCGGCCCGGCCGACTCCGGCTTCTGGGCGGCGGTCGACCGCGCGGACCTGGACGCCCTCGCCACCACCCTGCGGGTCGAGGACGGAGAGCTGCGGGCCTCCCTCGCCTCCCTGGTGCCCACCCTCGCCGAGTGGGCGCGCGGCCGCGCCGACGACCGGACCGCCGACAGCTGGCGCTACCGGGTCGCCTGGAAGCCCCTGCCTGCACCCGAGCGGCCCCGGCTCACCGGCAGCTGGCTCCTCGTCGCCCCGGCCGTCGCCGCCGACGACCCGGCCGTCGCGTTCGCCGCGGACGCCCTGCGCGGACACGGCGCCACCCCCGTCCTGGTCGAGGCCGGCCACGACGCGACCGACCGGACGCGGTTCGCCGCACTGCTCCGCGACGCCCACGACCGCGCCGACGGGCCGCCCGCCGGAATCCTGTCGCTGCTCGCCCTGGCCGAGGAACCGCACGGCGACGGATCGGCGCTCCCCCTCGGCCTCACCCTGACCGTCGCGCTCCTCCAGGCCCTGGGCGACCTCGGCACCGACGCCCCGCTCTGGAGCGCCACCCGGGGCGCGGTGTCGGTCGGCCGCTCCGACCGGATCGACAGCACCCTCCAAGCCCTGGCCTGGGGCCTCGGCGGGGTCGCCGGCGTCGAGTACCCGCAGCGCTGGGCAGGTCTGGTCGACCTGCCGCGACGGCTCGACGACCGGGCCGCGACCCGGCTCGCCGAAGCCCTGACCAACCCCGACAGCGAGGACCAGCTGGCGGTGCGCGCCACCGGCGTCTACGGCCGCAGGGTCGTCCACGCCGGACTCGGCGACACCGCCCCCGCACGCGACTGGACACCCGAGGGCACCGTCCTGATCACCGGCGGCACCGGCGGCCTCGGCGCCCAGATCGCCCGCAGGCTCGCCCGCACCGGCACCGCGCACCTGCTGCTCACCAGTCGGCGCGGCGCACAGGCCCCGGGAGCCGACGCCCTGCTCGCCGAACTGCGCGGACTCGGCGCCGACGCCACCGCGGTGGCCTGCGACGTCGCCGACCGCGACGCACTGGCGGAACTGCTCGCCGGCATTCCGGCCGAGCGCCCGCTGCGCGCCGTCCTGCACACCGCGGGCGTCCTCGACGACGGGGTGATCGATTCCATCACCCTCGAACGCGCGGCCGGCGTCCTGCGCCCCAAGCTCGACGGCGCACGCAACCTCGACGCGCTCACCCGGGGACTCGACCTGACCGCCTTCGTGCTGTTCTCCTCGCTCGCCGGCACACTCGGCGGCACCGGCCAGGGCAGCTACGCCGCCGCCAACGCCTACCTCGACGCCCTGGCCCGGCAGCGCCGCGACCTCGGACTGCCCGGCACCTCGGTGGCCTGGGGCCTGTGGGGCGGCGAGAGCCTCGCCTCCGGAGCGGTCGCCGAACGGCTGATCCGTGACGGCCTGCCCGCCATGGACCCCGCCGTGGCCACCATCGCGCTGCACCAGGCCCTCGACCACGACGACACGGCCGTCCTCGTCGCCGACTTCGCCTGGGACCGCTTCACCCGGGCGTTCACCGCGCTCCGGCCCAGCGCCGCCCTCGGGGACCTGCCCGAGGTGCGGGAAGCGCTCGCCGCCGCGGCCGGGTCCCGGGGCAGCGCCGACGGCGCCGAGCCGCCGGCCCTGCGGCTCGCCGCACTGCCCCCGGCGGAACGCGACCGGGCCCTGCTGGACCTGGTCCGCCGCGAGGTCGCCGCCGTGCTCGGCCACCCCGGGCCCGAGGCGGTGGGACCCGACCAGGCGTTCAAGGACATCGGCTTCGACTCGCTGACCGCCGTCGAACTGCGCAACCGGCTCGCCGCGGCCAGCGGCCTGCGCCTGTCGGTGACTCTGGCCTTCGACTACCCCACGGCCACCACCCTGGCCGGACACCTGCGCGCCGAACTGCCGGGGGCGCCCGTCACCGAGGCACCCGGCGCCCCCGGGCAGCCGCCCGCGGCCGCCGCGGTGCCCGAGGACGAGGCGATCGCCGTGGTCGCCATGAGCTGCCGCTACCCCGGCGGCGTCAGCACCCCCGAGGAGCTGTGGGAGCTCGTCGCGGGCGGACGGGACGCGATCACCGGCTTCCCCACCGGACGGGGCTGGGACCTGGACGGCCTCTACGACCCGGACCCGGACCGGGCCGGCAGCACCTACGCGCGGGAAGGCGGGTTCCTGCACGACGCCGACCGCTTCGACCCGGCCTTCTTCGGGATCTCCCCGCGCGAGGCGCTGACCATCGACCCCCAGCAGCGGCTGCTGCTCGAACTCTCCTGGGAGGCGTTCGAGCGGGCCGGCATCGACCCGCTCTCCCTCAAGGGCAGCGCGAGCGGCGTCTTCGTCGGCTGCAGCCACCACGACTACGGGTCGCGCGTCACCGAGCCCTCCGAGGAGTTCGAGGGCTACCTCGGCATCGGCAGCGCGGGCAGCGTGGCGTCCGGGCGGATCTCCTACAGCCTCGGCCTCGAAGGGCCCGCGGTGACCGTCGACACGGCGTGCTCCTCGTCGCTGGTCGCGGTCCACCTCGCGGCCCGGTCGCTACGGGCCGGCGAATGCTCGCTGGCGCTGGCCGGCGGCGTGACCGTGATGTCGACCCCGGGCGCGTTCGTGGAGTTCAGCCGGCAGCGGGTGCTGGCTGAGGACGGCCGCTGCAAGCCGTTCGCCGCCGCCGCCGACGGCACCTCCTGGGCCGAGGGGGCCGGACTGCTCGTCCTGGAACGCCTCTCGGACGCCCGGCGCAACGGCCACCCGGTGCTCGCCCTGGTCCGCGGCTCGGCCGTCAACCAGGACGGCGCCAGCAACGGTCTGACCGCCCCCAACGGTCCCTCCCAGCAGCGGGTCATCCGTGCGGCCCTCGCCGACGCCGGACTGACCGCCGCCGAGGTCGACGCGGTGGAGGCGCACGGCACCGGGACCAAGCTGGGCGACCCGATCGAGGCCCAGGCGCTGCTGGCCACGTACGGCCGGGAACGCGGCGAGCGGGAGCCGCTGTGGCTGGGGTCGCTGAAGTCGAACATCGGACACAGCCAGGCCGCCGCCGGAGTCGCCGGCATCATCAAGATGGTGCAGGCCATGCGGCACGGGACACTGCCGCGCACCCTGCACGTCGACACGCCGACCCCGCACGTCGACTGGTCGGCCGGCGCCGTCCGGCTGCTCACCGACGACACCCCGTGGCCGGAGACCGGCCGCCCCCGGCGGGCCGCGGTGTCCTCCTTCGGGGTCAGCGGCACCAACGCCCACACCATCCTCGAACAGCCCACCGAACCGGCCCCGGCGCCCACCGCCGTCCCTGCCGCGCCCGCCGCGCCCGCCCTGCCCTGGCTGATCTCCGCCCGCGGCGCGGACGCGCTGCGCGAGCAGGCGGCCCGGCTGCTCCGGCACGTGGAGCAGGCCCCGGCGCTCGCCGTCGCGGACCTGGGGCGCTCCCTTGCGCTGCACCGCAGCGCCTTCGAACACCGGGCCGCCCTCACCGGCACGGACCGGCAGGCCCTGCTCCAGGGGCTCGCCGCCCTCGCCGCCGGCGAGCCGTCGGCGGACCTGGTGCGCGGGATCACCGGCCCGGCCGCGAAGACCGCCTTCCTGTTCCCCGGCCAGGGCAGCCAGCGCACCGGCATGGGCGCCGGACTGTACGCACGGTTCCCGGTCTTCGCCGACGCCTTCGACGCGGTCTGCGCGGAACTCGATCCGCTGCTCGACCGCCCGCTGCGGGAGGTGATCGACGCGGCCCCCGGCGACCCCGGCCACGGCCTGCTGGACCGGACCGAGTACGCCCAGCCCGCCCTGTTCGCACTCGGCGTCGCCCTGTTCCGCCTCGTCGAGCACTGGGGTGTGCGCCCCGACCGGCTGCTCGGCCACTCCGTGGGAGAGCTGGCCGCCGCCCACGTCGCCGGGGTGTTCACCCTGTCCGACGCCGCGGCGCTGGTGGTCGCGCGGGGACGGCTGATGCAGGCCCTCCCGGCGGGCGGCGCGATGGTCTCCCTCGCAGCCGGGGAGGAGGAGGTGCTGCCGCTGCTCGCGGGCCGTGAGGGCGAGGTCGGCCTCGCCGCGGTCAACGGCCCGGCCTCGACCGTGGTCTCCGGCGACGCGGCGGCGGTGGACGAGATCGCCGCCGTGCTCGCCGCGCGCGGCCGCAAGACCCGGCGGCTGCGGGTCTCCCACGCCTTCCACTCGCCCCTCATGGAGCCGATGCTCGCCGAGTTCCGCGAGGTCGTGGCCCGGATCGTCCCGGGGGAGGCCGCCGTCCCGGTGATCTCCGACCTGACGGGCGAGCCGGCCACCGCCGAGCAGCTCGGCTCGCCGGACTACTGGGTGGAGCACGTGCGCGGCACCGTCCGCTTCCAGGACGGCGTACGCCACCTGGAACGCGACGGCGTCACCGCGTTCCTCGAACTCGGACCCGACGGCGCGCTCACCGCCATGGGCCAGGACTGCCTGACCGGCGCCACCGGCAGCCCGGTGCTGGTGCCCCTGCTGCGCAAGGACCGGCCCGAAGCACCCGCGGCGACGGCCGCCCTGGCCCGGCTGCACGTCACGGGCGTCCCCGTGGACTGGGACGCCGTCCACTCCGGCGGCCCGGCCGGCTCCGCCGTCGACCTGCCGACCTACGCCTTCCAGCGCGGCAGCTACTGGCTGCAGGCCGGCCCGGCCGCGGCCGGACTTCCCGCAGCCGGACTTCAGGCGGTCGACCACCCGCTGCTCGGCGCCGGAACGGAACTCGCGGACTCCGACGGCTTCCTCTTCACCGGCAGGTTCTCGGTCCGCAGCCACCCCTGGCTGGCCGACCACGGCGTCTACGAGGGGGTGCTGTTCCCCGCCACCGCGTTCCTGGAACTCGCGGTCCGCGCGGGCGACCAGGTCGGCTGCGACCAGGTCGAGGAACTGACCCTGGAGGCGCCGCTGGTGCTCCCGGCGGGCGGAGCCGTCGCTCTCCAGATCACCGTCGGAAGCCCGGACGCCGCCGGCACCCGTCCGCTGAGCGTCCACGCCCGGGCCGCCGACGACGGCCCCGACGCCCCCTGGACCCGGCACGCGAGCGGCCTGCTCGGCTCCACCGGAGCCGCGGACCCGGCCGACCCGGCCGACCCGGCGGACCCCGAGGCCTGGCCGCCGCCCGGAGCCGTCCCCCTCGACACGGAGGGCCTGTACGACCGCTTCGCGGGCGGCGGGTTCGCCTACGGCCCCGCGTTCCAGGGCCTGCGCGCGGCCTGGCGGCTCGGCGACGAGGTGTACGCCCTCGCGAGCCTGCCCGAGGAGCAGCGGCCGGACGCCGCCGCGTTCGGCCTGCACCCGGCCCTGCTGGACGCCGCCCTGCACTCACTGGTGTTCGACGTCCTGGAGGGGCCCGCGCAGGGCTGGCTGCCGTTCTCCTGGAACGGGGTGCGCCTGCACGCCTCCGGGGCCGCCGAACTCCGGCTGCGGCTGACCCCGACCGGCCGCGACGCCGTCGCCGTACAGGTGACCGACACCACCGGGCGGCCGGTGCTCTCGGCCCGCTCCCTGGTCCTGCGGCCCGTCTCGCGCGACCGCTTCACGGCCACCCGCGCCGGACACCACGAGGAACTGTTCCGCCCCGAGTGGCAGACCCTGCCCGAGCGCGCCGCGACGGCGGCCGGCACCGCCTACGACCCGGAGTCCTGGACCGTGCTCGGCACCGGGACGCTCCCCGGCCGCACGGTCACCGACCTCGCCGCGCTGTCCGCACTGCTCGACGCGGGCGCCCCGCCGCCCCGCCTGGTGCTGGCCGCCTGCCCGCCCGCCCCGGCCCCGTACGCGCCGCCCGGCACCCTCCGCGACGCGGTCCACGACGGACTCGGCACGGTCCTCGCCCTGCTGCGCGACTGGCTGGCCGAGGAGCGGCTGGCCGGGGCCAAGCTGGTCCTGGTCACCTCGGGCGCCGTCCCGGTGACCGGCGACGACGTCCCGGACCCGGCCCCGGCCGCGCTCTGGGGCCTGGTCCGCTCGGCGCAGACCGAGAACCCCGACCGCTTCGTCCTGCTGGACCTGGACACCCACGAGAACCCGCCCGCGCTGCTCGCCGAGGCCCTCGCGTCCGGGGAACCCCAGCTCGCGATCCGGGCCGGAGCCGTCCACGTCGCCCGGCTGGCCCGGGTACCGCTGGCCGTCACCGGGCGCACCCCCGGCTGGGGCGGCGACGGAACCGTCCTGATCACCGGCGGCACCGGCGCCATCGGCGCCCACGTCGCCCGCCACCTCGCCGCCGAACACGGCGTCCGGCAGCTGCTGCTGACCAGCCGCAGCGGCCCCGCCGCCGACGGCGCGGCGGAACTCCTCGCCGAACTCGCCGCCCTGGGCGCACACGCCGAGATCGTCGCCTGCGACGCCGCCGACCGCGACGCCCTCGCGGCCCTGCTGGCCGCCCTGCCCCCCACGCACCCGCTGACCGGGGTGGTGCACGCCGCGGGCGTGCTGGCCGACGGCGTCGTCGCCACCATGACGCCCGCGCAACTGGACCACGTCCTGCGCCCCAAGGTGGACGCGGCGATCAACCTGCACGAACTCACCGCCGGCCTGGAGCTGTCCGAGTTCGTCCTGTTCTCGTCCATCGCCGGGATCTTCGGCGGCATGGGCCAGGGCAACTACGCCGCCGCCAACGCCTTCCTCGACGCCCTGGCCCACCGGCGCCGCGCCGACGGGCTGCCCGGCCGCTCCCTCGCCTGGGGCCTGTGGGCCAACAGCACCGGGATGACCGGCGGGCTCACCGAGGCCGACCTGCGACGGATCGCCCGGGGCGGGATCGTCGCCTTCGACCCGGCCCAGGGACTGGCGCTCTTCGACACGGCCGGCACCCTCGACGAGCCGGTCGTCCTCCCACTGCGGCTCGACACCGCGGCCGTCCGCGCCCAGGCCGCCACCGGCGGCGTCCCCGCCCTGCTGCGCGGCCTGGTGCGCCCCGCCGCCCGGCGCGGCGCCGCGGGCCCCGCGGCCGGCACCGGCCCCGACGGGCCCGAGGCCCTGAAGCAGCGCCTCGGCTCCCTCAACGAGACCCAGCGCGGCCGGGTCCTGCTCGACCTGGTCCGCTCGCACGCCGCCCTGGTGCTCGGCCACAGCGGCCCGGCCGCGGTCGAGCCCGGACGCGGCCTGCTGGAGGTCGGCTTCGACTCGCTGACCGCGGTGGAACTGCGCAACCGGCTGCGCGCCGCAACCGGCCACCCGCTGCCGGCCACCCTGCTCTTCGACCACCCCACCCCGGCCGCGATCGCCGCGCACCTCGTCGCCGAACTGCTCCCCGACGCCGGACCCGGCCCGCTCCCCGGCCTGGCCGAACCGGACCGCCTGGCAGGCGCCCTCGACGGCCTCCCCGACGACCCGGCGGACCGCGACCGGCTGGCCGGGCGGCTCCGGGAGCTCCTGCGCCGCCTCGACGACCCGGCGGCCACCCCGGCCGACGGCGACGGCACGGCGGCCGGAGCGGCCGCCTCCATCGAGGACCGGATGGACGGCGCCAGCGACGACGAACTCTTCGACCTCATCGACAACGAACTCGGCCGGTCATGACAACGACCCGACCCGCGAACCAGGACGGCGGCCCCCGATGGTGAACGACGACAAGCTGAGGGACTACCTCAAGCGCGTGACGGCGGACCTGCACCACACCCGCCGGCGCCTGACCGAGGCCGAGGAAGCGGGCCGCGAACCGATCGCGGTCGTAGCGATGAGCTGCCGCTACCCCGGCGGCGTACGGTCCCCCGAGGACCTGTGGCGCCTGGTCACCGACGGCACCGATGCCATCACCGGCTTCCCCCGCGACCGGGGCTGGGACCTGGACCACCTGGACGATCCGGAACAACTGCGCGAGGGCACCAGCCACACCGCCCTGGGCGGATTCCTCGACGACGTCGGGCACTTCGACCCCGGATTCTTCGGGATCTCCCCGCGCGAAGCGCTCGCGATGGACCCACAGCAGCGGCTCCTCCTGGAGACCACCTGGGAGGCGTTCGAACGGGCCGGTATCGACCCCGCGACCCTGCGGGGCAGCAGGACCGGCGTCTTCGCCGGGGTGATGTACCAGGACTACGCGGTACGGCTGCGCCACGTCCCCGACGACGTGGCCGGCTACGTCGGCAGCGGCAGCTCCGACAGCGTCGCCTCGGGCCGCGTCGCCTACACCTTCGGTCTGGAGGGCCCGGCGGTCAGCATCGACACCGCCTGCTCCTCCTCGCTGGTCGCCATCCACCTCGCCGCCCAAGCCCTGCGGGCCGGCGACTGCACCCTGGCCCTGGCCGGGGGCGCGATGGTCATGTCGACACCCGTTCCGTTCGTGGAGATGAGCCGCCAGGGCGGCCTGGCCCGGGACGGCCGCTGCAAGTCCTTCGCCGCCGCCGCCGACGGTACCGGCTGGGGCGAGGGCGTCGGCATGCTCCTGCTGGAGCGCCTCTCGGACGCCCGGCGCAACGGCCACCCGGTCCTCGCCCTGATCCGCGGCACCGCCGTCAACCAGGACGGCGCCAGCAGCAGGCTCACCGCCCCCAACGGCCCCGCCCAGCAACGCGTCATCCGCCACGCCCTGGCCAACGCCGGACTCACCCCCGCCGACGTGGACGTCGTCGAGGCGCACGGCACCGGCACCCCGCTGGGCGACCCGATCGAGGCCCAGGCCCTGCTGGCCACCTACGGGCAGGACCGCGCGGACGGGCAGCCGCTGCTGCTCGGCTCGCTGAAGTCCAACATCGGGCACACCCAGGCGGCGGCCGGCGTCGGCGGCGTCATCAAGACCGTCCTCGCCATGCGGCACGGTACCGTCCCGCCCACCCTGCACGCGCAGGACCCGTCCCCGCAGATCGACTGGACCGCGGGCGCGGTACGCCTGGTCACCGCGAACACCCCCTGGCCCGAGACCGGACGGCCGCGCCGGGCCGCGGTGTCCTCCTTCGGCGTCAGCGGCACCAACGGACACGTCGTCCTGGAACAGGCGGACGAACCCGTCCTGGAACAGGCCCACGAACCCGCCGCCCCCGCCGTCCTCCCCTGGGTGCTCTCCGGACGCACCGCCGAAGCGCTGCGCGCCCAGGCCGCACGGCTCCGCGACCACCTCGACGCCCACCCCGGACCCGGCCCCGCCGAGGTCGGCCACGCCCTCGCGACGACCCGCGCCGCGCACGAGCACCGGGCGGTCCTGATCGGCGCCCACCCCGACGAGTTCCGGGCCGGCCTCGACGCCCTGGTGGCCGACCGCACCGCCCCCGGCCTGGTCCTCGGCACCGCCGGAACCGGCGGCGAAGTCGCCCTGGTGTTCCCCGGACAGGGATCCCAATGGGCCGGCATGGCCGTCGAACTCCTCGACTCCGCCCCCGCCTTCGCCGCCCGCATCGCGGACTGCGAGCGTGCCCTGGCCCCCTTCGTCGACTGGTCCCTGGAAGCCGTCCTGCGCGGCGCCCCCGGCACCCCGCCGGCCGAACGCGTCGACGTGGTGCAGCCGGTGCTGTGGGCCGTCATGGTCTCCCTGGCCGAACTGTGGCGCTCCCACGGCATCACCCCCGGCGCGGTCATCGGCCACTCCCAGGGCGAGATCGCCGCCGCCGTGGTGGCGGGAGCGCTGAGCCTGGAGGACGGGGCGAAGGTCGTCTCCCTGCGCAGCCGCGCCATCCGCGCCCTGTCCGGCCGCGGCGGCATGGCCTCGGTGGCCCTGCCCGCCGAACAGGTCTCCGAACACCTCGCACCCTGGGACGGCCGGCTCTCCGTCGCCGCCGTCAACGGACCCGCCTCCACCGTGGTCTCCGGCGACACCGACGCGCTCGACGCGTTCCTCGACCGGACGACGGCCCTGGACATCCGCAGCCGGCGCATCCCCGTCGACTACGCCTCGCACAGCGCCCACGTCGAGGACATCCGCACCGAAGTGCTCGCCCGGCTCGACGGACTGACCCCCCGCCCGTCCGCCGTCCCCTTCTACTCCACCCTCAGCGGCGGCCTGCTGGAGGACACCACCGCCCTGGACGCCGACTACTGGTACCGCAACCTCCGCGGGACCGTCCGCTTCGAACAGGCGACCCGCGCCCTGCTCGCCGACGGCTACCAGGTCCTCCTGGAAAGCAGCCCGCACCCCGTCCTCACCGTCGGTGTCCTGGAGACCGCCGAGGACGCGGGCGCCGACGCCACCGCTGTGGGAACCCTGCGCCGCGACGACGGCGGCCCGCGCCGGTTCACCGAGTCCCTGGCCGAACTCCACCTGCGCGGAGTCTCCCCGGACTGGGACACCGTCTTCGCCGACCGCCGCCCCGGACGGGTGGAACTGCCCACCTACGCCTTCCAACGCGACCCGTACTGGCTGGAGGACGGCGCCGCGCCCGTCGGCGACGTCACCTCTGCCGGGCTGACCCCCGCGGACCATCCGCTGCTGGGCGCCGTCGTGGTCCTCGCGGACAGCGACGGCCTGCTCCTCACCGGCCGCCTGTCGGCCCGCACCCACCCGTGGCTCGCCGACCACGCCGTCGGCGGCCGGGCACTGCTCCCGGGCACCGCCTTCCTGGAACTCGCGCTCCAGGCCGGAGCCCGCGTCGGCTGCCCCCGGGTCGAGGAATTCACCCTTGAGGCCCCCCTGGTGCTGCCCGAACACGGCGGCACCGTGCTGCGCCTCACCGTGGGCGCCCCCGACTCCCTGGGCCACCGCCCGCTCAGCCTGCACTCCCGGCCGGACACACCCGTCGACGGTGACCCCGACGGCGACGAGTGGACCAGGCACGCCGAAGGCGTCCTGGCCCAGGACGGCGCGGACGGCGCCGAGGCCGACGGGCCGATGCCCTGGCCGCCGCCCGGCGCCGAACCCCTCGCCCTCGACGGACTGTACGACCGCTTCGCGGCGGGCGGATTCGCCTACGGTCCCGCCTTCCAGGGCCTGAACGCGGTCTGGCGGCGCGGCGACGAGCTGTTCGCCGAGGCCGTCGTGCCCGCTGGGCCCGCACCCGATGCCGCCCGCTTCGGCCTCCACCCGGCCCTGCTGGACGCGGCCCTGCACGCCACCGGTGTGCCCGGCACCCCCGGCGCGGAAGCCCACCCCGAGGGACGGCTGCCGTTCTCCTGGAACGGCGTGACCCTGCACGCCACCGGCGCCGGCGCGATCCGCGTCCGGCTCGCCCCGGCCGGGCCCGACGCGGTGACGCTCGCCGTCGCCGACGCGACCGGCGCCCCCGTGGCGACCGTGGACGCACTGGTCCTGCGGCCCGCGGGCACCGTCGGCCTCGGCGCCGACCGCGCCCCCCACGGCCGCCGCCACCAGGACCTCTATGCGACGGAGTGGGTCACCACACCCCCGCGCGGCAGCGGTGCACCCGTTCACCGCACCGCGGACCTGGCCACGCTGCTGGCCGCCGTCGACGCCGGAGCCCCGGTGCCCGACACGGTCCTGCTCGCCTGCGCGGAGCCCCCGGCCGCGGCCGGACCGGCCGCGGCGGTCCGCGCGGTCGTCCACCAGGCCCTCAGCGACGTCCGGACCTGGCTCGCCGACGACCGCTTCGCCGGCTCTCGCCTGGTGTTCGCCACCCGGGGTGCGGTCAGCGCCGGGGAGGGGGAGGACGTACGCAACCCCGCGCACAGCGCACTCTGGGGCCTGGTCCGTTCGGCCCGGTCCGAACACCCCGGGCGCTTCGCCCTGCTCGACCTCGACGCCGACGACGAGCACGGCACCTCCGCAGGCGTCGCCGCGGCCCTCGCCTCGGGAGAACCGCAGTCCGCGGTCCGCGGCGACGACGTCCGCGTACCCCGGCTGGCCCGGGTCCTCAGGAACGACCCGGACCTCGCGGACGACGCGGCAGGGCCCCTCCGGGCCTTCGACCCGGACGGCACGGTCCTCATCACCGGCGGCACCGGCCTGCTCGGCTCCCACGTCGCCCGCCGCCTGGTCACCGGGCACGGCGTCCGGCACCTGCTCCTGCTCTCCCGCGGCGGCCCGGCCGCCGCCGGAGCCGACGAACTGCGGGCCGAACTCGCCGCGCTGGGAGCCGAGACCGCCATCGTCGCCTGCGACGCCGCCGACCGGGTCGCCCTGGCCGCCGTCATCGCGGACCTGCCGCCCGCGCACCCGCTGACCGCCGTGGTCCATACCGCGGGCACCCTCGACGACGGCGTCGTCACCGCACTCACCCCCGAACGGGTGGACGCCGTGCTGCGCCCCAAGGTCGACGCCGCCCTCCACCTGCACGAACTGACCCGCGACCTCGATCTGACGCACTTCGTGCTGTTCTCCTCGGCCGCGGGTACCTTCGGCGGCCCCGGACAGGCCAACTACGCCGCCGCCAACGCCTTCCTCGACGCCCTGGCCGTCCAGCGTCGGACGGCGGGCCTGGCCGGCCAGGCCCTGGCCTGGACCCTGTGGGAGCAGGCCAGCGCCCTCACCGGACACCTGGACGAGGACGACGTACGACGCCTCGCCCGGTCCGGGATGCCGCCGCTCTCCACCGAGCGGGGACTCGCGCTCTTCGACACCGCCCTCACCGTGGACCGGGCCGCCCTGGTCCCGATGCGCCTCGACACCGCGGCCCTGCGGTCCGCGGCGGCGGAGGGCACTCTGCCGCCGCTGCTGCGCGGCCTGGTGCGCACACCGCCGCGCCGGGCGGCCACGGCCGCGCAGGCGACGGCCGACGACAACGCCCTGCGCCGGCGCCTGGCGGCCCTCGACGGCACCGGACGGACCCGGCTGCTCGTCGAACTCGTCCGCACCCACGCGGCTGCGGTCCTCGGCCATGCCTCCCCGGACACCCTCGACCCCGGACGGGCCTTCCGCGAACTGGGCTTCGACTCACTGGCCGCGGTGGAACTGCGCAACCGCCTGAACGCCGCCACCGGCCTGCGGCTTCCCGCCAGCCTGGTGTTCGACCACCCGACCCCGGCCGCGCTCGCGGACTTCTTGGGCGCCGGACTCACGGACACGGAAGCGGCCAGGGCCGTCATGCCCTCCGTACCCGCAGGGCCGGCCGACCGGAACCGGGACGCGGACGACGACCGGATCGCGATCGTCTCCGCGGCCTGCCGCCTCCCCGGCGATGTCCGCTCACCCGAGGACCTGTGGCGGATGCTGGCCGAGGGCCGCGACGGCATCTCCGGGTTCCCCACCGACCGGGGCTGGAGCCTCGACACGCTCTACGACCCCGATCCCGACCGCATCGGCACCTCCGTCACCCGCGACGGCGGCTTCCTCCACGACGCGGCCGAGTTCGACGCGGAGTTCTTCGGCATCTCGCCGCGCGAGGCGGCGGCCATGGACCCGCAGCAGCGGCTGCTCCTGGAAACCACCTGGGAACTCTTCGAGCGCGCGGCCATCGACCCGTCCACCCTGCGCGGCGCCCCGGTCGGCACGTACGTCGGCCTGATGCAGCAGGACTACGCGGCCCGGCTGCTGCCCTACATCCCCGAGGACGTCGAGGGATTCCTCGGCACCGGCAACTCGGGAAGCGTCGTCTCCGGTCGCCTGGCCTACTTCTTCGGCCTGGAAGGCCCCGCGGTCACCGTGGACACGGCGTGCTCGTCCTCGCTGGTGGCCCTGCACCTCGCGGTCCGGGCGCTGCGCTCCGGCGAGTGCTCGCTGGCGCTGGCCGGCGGCGTCAACGTGATGTGCAGCCCCGAACTGTTCGTCGAGTTCAGCCGGCAGGGCGGACTCGCTCCGGACGGCCGCTGCAAGTCCTTCGCCGCGGCGGCCGACGGTACCGCCTTCGGCGAAGGCACGGGCATGCTGCTGGTGGAGCGGTTGTCGGATGCGCGGCGCAACGGGCATCCGGTGCTGGCGGTGGTGCGTGGTTCGGCGGTGAATCAGGACGGTGCGAGCAACGGTCTGACGGCGCCGAACGGTCCGTCGCAGCAGCGGGTGATCCGTGCGGCGTTGGCGGATGCGGGGCTGACGGCGTCCGAGGTGGACGTGGTGGAGGCGCACGGTACGGGGACGCGGTTGGGCGACCCGATCGAGGCGCAGGCGCTGCTGGCCACGTACGGGCAGGACCGGCCCGCGGACCGGCCGGTGTGGATCGGCTCGCTGAAGTCCAACATCGGCCACGCCTCGGCTGCGGCCGGTGTGGCGGGGGTCATCAAGTCGGTGCTGGCGCTGCGGCACGGCGTGATGCCCAAGACGCTGCACGTGGACGGTCCGACGCCCGAGGTGGACTGGTCGGCGGGCGCCGGCCGGCTGCTGACGGAGGCCCGTGCGTGGGACGACACGGGCCGTCCGCGCCGGGCGGGGGTGTCCTCCTTCGGCGTCAGCGGCACCAACGCCCACGTCATCCTCGAACAGGCCCCGACCGACCCGACAGCCCCCGCAGACGGGCTCGTCGACGGGTCCGGGACACCGGGGACCGTACCCGCCGCCGTCCCCTTGCTCCTCTCGGCGCGCACTCCGGAGGCGCTGTGCGCCCAGGCCGCGGCGCTGTCGGCCCGGATCGGAGACGGGTCGGGCGTCCGCACCGCGGACGTGGCCTTCTCCCTGGCCACGGGCCGCAGCGCGCTGGGACACCGCGCGGTGCTGGTGGGCACGGAGGAGAACCTCGCCGAGCACCTGGCCGCGCTGTCACAGGGTGCCGCGGTGTCCGGCGGCGGGTTGGTTTCCGGTCGGGTGGCGCTGGTGTTCCCGGGTCAGGGTTCGCAGTGGGTGGGGATGGCCGCGGAGTTGCTGGCTGGGTCGGAGGTGTTCGCGGAACGGATGGCGGAGTGCGGGCGGGCGTTGGCGCCTTATGTCGACTGGTCGTTGACGGAGGCGTTGGGTTCGGAGGCGCTGCTGGCGCGGGTCGATGTGGTGCAGCCGGTGTTGTGGGCCGTGATGGTTTCACTGGCGGAGGTGTGGCGTTCGTTCGGCGTCGTTCCGGACGCTGTGGTGGGCCACTCCCAGGGCGAGATCGCCGCGGCTTGTGTGGCGGGCGGTCTGAGTCTGGAGGACGGGGCCCGGGTGGTCGCGTTGCGTTCCCGTGCGGTGGGGGTGCTGGCGGGCCGTGGCGGGATGGCGTCGGTGCCTCTGCCGGTGGACGCGGTGCGGGAGCGGGTCGCCCCGTGGGCGGGGCGGCTCTCGGTGGCGGCGGTGAACGGCCCGTCGTCGACGGTGGTGTCGGGCGACGCCGACGCGGTGGCGGCACTGGTCGAGGCCTTGGTCGGGGAGGGGGTGCGGGCGCGTCTGATCGAGGTCGACTACGCGTCGCATTCCGCGCATGTGGAGGAGATCCGTGAGCGGTTGCTCTCCGATCTGGCCGGCATCGTTCCTGTCTCGGGTCCGGTGCCGTTCTTCTCGACGGTGACGGGTGGTTGGCTGGACACGAAGGCTTTGGACGCGGAGTACTGGTACCGCAATCTCCGGGAGACCGTCGAGTTCGGGCAGGCCACGGAGACGTTGTTGGGGGAGGGCTTCCGGTTCTTCGTGGAGTCCAGCCCGCACGCGGTGCTGTCGGTTGCGGTGGGGGAGTCGGTGGAGGCCGCGGGTACGGATGCCGCGGTGCTGGGGACGCTGCGTCGCGGGGAGGGCGGCCTGGCCCAGGTGCTGCGTGCGGTGGGCCGTGCGTGGGAGCGCGGGCTGGGGGTGGACTGGTCGGGTGCGTTCCCGGGGGCGCGGCGTGTCGAGCTGCCGACCTACGCCTTCCAGCGCAGCCGCTACTGGCTCGACGTTCCGACCACGAGCTGGGACGTCGCCTCGGCGGGTCTCGCCACGACCGGGCACCCGCTGCTCGGTGCGGCGACGCAGGTCGCGGACTCCGATGAACTGCTGCTCAGCGGCCGGATCTCGCTGCGCACCCACCCCTGGCTCGCCGACCACGCGGTGTCGGGCGTCGTCCTCTTCCCCGGCACGGCGTTTCTCGAACTCGCGCTGCGCGCCGGGGCCGAGGCGGACTGCCCGGTGGTCGAGGAACTCACCCTCGGATCGGCGCTCGTGCTCCCGGAGGAGGGAGCCGTCCACCTGCAGCTCCGGGTGGCCGCACCCGACGGCGACGGTCGGCGCAGGCTCGGCGTGTTCGCCCGTACGACACGGGACGCCGACGCGCCCTGGACCGAGCACGCCACCGGCACCCTGGCGCCCCGGCCCGCCGGGGACCCGGCCGGAGCCGCGGCCGGTCTGCTGAGCTGGCCGCCGTCCGGTGCCGAACCCGTGGACACCGGCGACCTCTACGAGCGCTTCGCCGAGGCCGGCTACCACTACGGCCCCGCCTTCCGCGGCATCCGTGCCGCGTGGCTCCGCGGCGGCGAGGTGTTCGCCGAGGTGGTGCTGCCGGAGCCGCAGCACGCCGACGCCGCCGGATGCGTGCTGCACCCCGCGCTGCTGGACGCGGCCCTCCAGATCGCCGCACTGCTGCCCGACCAGGACGGCCGGGCCCGGCTGCCCTTCAGCTGGAACGGCGTGACCAGCGGGATCACCGGGGCCACCACGCTGCGCGTGCGGCTCGCCACCGACACGCCGGACACCGTGGCCCTGCACGCCCACGACCTGTCCGGACGGCAGGTGCTCGGCGTGGAAGCCCTGCTGCTGCGGCCTCCGGCCGCCGGCGGGCCGCTCGCCGCGACCGCCCACGCCGACCTGCTGTACCGCCTCGACTGGACCCCGGCCACCGACCCGGCCGACAGCGCCGTGCCCACCTGGGCCGCCCTCGGCGGTGCCGTCCCCGGGGCGGTGTCATGGCAGGACATCGGCGCCCTGGGGGCCGCCCTCGAAGCGGGCGCCGCCCTGCCCGAGGTGATCGTGGCGGCCATCGCCACCGCCGACCTGCCCCACCCCGCCGACCGGGTCCGGGCCACCGCACACCAGGGCCTCGCCCTCGTGCAGCAGTGGCTGGCCGACGAGCGGTTCGCTGCGGCCAGGCTGGCCCTGCTCACCAGGGACGCGGTCCGTACCGGACCGGTCGACCGTCCCGTCGATCCCGCCCAGGCCGCCCTGTGGGGCCTGGTGCGCAGCGCGCGGGCCGAGCACCCCGGGCGCTTCGTCCTCATCGACGCGGCCGGGACCGGCGAGCCGGCGGACGCCCTGCCTGCGGCGCTCGCCGCCGGGGAACCCGAGCTGGCGCTGCGGACCGGCCCGCCGCTGCTGCCGCGGCTGGTCCGCGGCGGACGGCCGGACGGCACGCTGTCCCTGCCGGACGGCGCCGCCTGGCGGCTCACCACCGACGGCCGGGGCTCCCTCGAGGACATCGCGGCGGAGCCCGCTCCGGCGGCCCTCGCCCCGCTGGGCAAGGGGGAGGTACGGATCGCGGTGCGCGCCGCCGGGCTGAACTTCCACGACGTCATCGCCGCGCTCGGCCTGGACCCCGACCCCGAACAGCAGGGCCTGGGCAGCGAGGGCGCCGGAACCGTCATCGAGGTGGGCCCGGGTGTGGACGACCTGGTGCCCGGGGATCGGGTGATGGGGATCTTCGGGGGCGCGTTCGGCCCGACCGCCGTCGCCGACCGCCGTACCGTCGCCCGGATACCGGCGGGCTGGTCCTTCGCCCGTGCCGCATCCGTGCCGGTGGTGTTCCTCACCGCCTACTACGGTCTGTTCGATCTCGGCGGACTGCGGCGCGGGGAATCGGTACTGGTCCACGCCGCGGCCGGAGGTGTCGGCATGGCGGCGGTGCAACTCGCCCGGCACGCCGGTGCGCGGGTGTTCGCGACCGCCTCCCCCGCCAAGTGGGACGTCCTGCGGGCCGGCGGACTGGACGCCGCGCACATCGCCTCGACCCGTACCACCGACTTCGCCGAGACGTTCCTGACGGCCACCGGCGGGCGGGGCGTCGACGTCGTACTCGACAGCCTGGCACGGGAGTTCGTCGACGCCGGTCTGCGGCTGCTGCCGAACGGCGGACGGTTCGTGGAGATGGGCAAGACCGACGTCCGCGACCCCGAGACGGTCGCCCGGCAGCACCCCGGGGTGCGCTACCGGGCGTTCGACCTGATGGAGGCCGGTCCGGAGCGCATCGGCGAGATGCTCGCCGATGTCCTGGACCTGTTCCGGCAGGGAGTGCTGCGTCCTCTGCCCGTCACCGCCTGGGACGTCCGGCAGGCCCCGGCCGCCCTGCGCTCGCTCAGCCAGGCCCGGGGCGTCGGCAAGAACGTCCTGCTGCTGCCCGCTCCGCCGGACCCCGAAGGGACTGTCCTGGTCACCGGGGCCACCGGCACCCTGGGACGGCTCCTGGCCCGGCACCTGGTCGTCGCGCACGGCACCCGGCACCTGCTGCTGGCGGGCCGCCGGGGCGGATCCGCCGACGGCATGCCGGAGCTGGTACGGGAACTGACCGGGCTCGGGGCGTCGGTGACCGTCGCAGCCTGCGACGTCGCCGACCGCGCCGCGCTCGCCGCCCTGCTCGGGTCGGTGCCCGCCGCGCACCCGCTCACCGCCGTCGTCCACGCGGCCGGTGTCCTGGACGACGCCACGATCGCGGGGCTGACTCCGGACCGGCTCGACCGCGTCCTGCGGCCCAAGGCGGACGCGGCGCTGGCCCTGCACGAACTCACCCGGGGCCTCGACCTCGCGGCGCTGGTCCTGTTCTCCTCGGGCGCCGCCCAGTTCGGCGCGGCCGGGCAGGCGAACTACGCCGCCGCCAACGCGGTCCTCGACGCCCTCGCCGCCGAACGCCGGGCCGAGGGGCTGCCCGGCCTGTCCATCGGCTGGGGCCTGTGGGAGGAGCGCAGCGAGATGACCGCCGCGGTCACCGCGGGCCGGGGCGCCGGGGCGGGCGCGCTGACCTCGGCGGAGGGCCTCGCCCTGTTCGACGCGGCACTGGACTCCCCGTACGCCTACCGGCTCGCGGCCAGGATCGCCCCGTCCGTGCTGCGGGCGGACGACCGACTGCCCGCCGTGCTCCGCGGCCTGGTCCGCCCCGCCCGTACCGGTTCCGCCTCCGCCGCGGCGCCGGCCCGCTCGATGGCGCGGCAGCTCGCCGAGCTGCCCGAGGCCGAGCTGTACCGGACCCTGCTCGACCTGGTGCGCGGCAACGCCGCGGCGGTGCTCGGCCACAGTTCGCCGAACCTGATCCGCCCGGCCCGCCCGTTCAAGGACGTCGGCTTCGACTCCCTCACCGGGGTCGAACTGCGCAACCGGCTGGTGTCCTCGACCGGGCTGCGGCTGCCGGCCGCGCTCGTCTTCGACCACCCCACCCCGGAGGCACTGGCACGCCACCTCGCCGAGCGGGCCACCGCCGCCCGCCCGACGGGCGACGCGGCGGTCCGGGCCGGGCTCGACACCCTGGAGGCCCTGCTCGACGCCCTGCCGCCGGACGGCGTCAGCGACGAACTCGCCGCCCGGATACGGGAAGTGTTGTCCCGCCATCTGCCCGGCGGGACACCGGCCACCACCGCCCGCCCCACGGGCGACGTGGACGACCTGGCCCCCCACCTGATCGAGGCGGCCAGCGACGACGAGGTGTTCGACTACATCGACCGGCAGTTGGGATCCGCATGACCAGGGCACCGGTCCACGCCGTCCGCGCACCCCGAGCAGCCCGAGCAGCCCGAGACGAGACCCGAGCAGCCCGAGACGAAAGCAGCGGTGTCCAGTGAGCGACCAGAGGATGCGCGACTACCTCAACCGGGTGACCATCGACCTGCGGGACACCCGGCAGCGGCTCCGGGAGGCCGAGGCCCGCACGGGCGAGCCGATCGCGATCGTGGCGATGAGCTGCCGCTTCCCCGGCGGCGTCCGCACCCCCGAGGACCTGTGGGAGCTGCTCGCCGAAGGCCGCGACACCATCGCGCCGGTCCCCGGCGACCGGGGCTGGGAGACCGCCTGGCCGTCCGGCGGCACGGTCCCCGGGCGAGGGGCGTTCCTGGACGGCGCGGCGGATTTCGACCCGGAGTTCTTCGGCATCTCGCCCCGTGAGGCGGTCGCGATGGACCCGCAGCAGCGGCTGCTGCTGATGGCGTCCTGGGAAGCCGTCGAGCGGGCCGGCATCGACCCGCTCACCCTGCGGGGCAGCCGTACCGGGGTGTATGCCGCGGCCATCGACCAGGGGTACGCGACGCTGGGCTCCGGCGCGGCCGAAGCCGTCCAGGGGTTCCTGATGACGGGGAACTCGATGAGCGTGATGTCCGGGCGGGTGTCCTACGCGCTCGGTCTCGAAGGCCCGGCCGTCACCGTGGACACCGCCTGTTCGGCCTCGCTGGTGGCGCTGCACCTCGCGGCGCGGGCCCTGCGGGCCGGTGAGTGCTCGCTCGCGCTCGCCGGCGGGGTCAGCGTGATGGCGCTGCCGGCGGTGTTCGTCGAGTTCAGCCGGCAGGGCGCGATGTCCCCCGACGGCCGCTGCAAGCCGTTCGCGGCGGCCGCGGACGGCACCGGCTGGGGCGAGGGCGTGGGGATGCTGCTGCTGGAGCGGCTGTCGGACGCGCGCCGCAACGGCCGTACGGTGCTGGCCGTGCTGCGCGGCTCGGCCGTCAACCAGGACGGCGCCAGCAACGGCCTGACCGCCCCCAACGGCCCCTCCCAGCAGCGGGTCATCCGGGCGGCCCTCGCCGACGCCGGACTGACCGCCGCCGAGGTCGACGCGGTGGAGGCACACGGCACCGGGACCACCCTCGGCGACCCGATCGAGGCCGACGCGCTGCTGGCCACCTACGGCCAGGACCGGCCCGCCGGGCGTCCGTTGTGGCTGGGGTCGCTGAAGTCGAACATCGGGCACACCCAGGCCGCCGCCGGGGTCGCCGGGGTCATCAAGACGGTGCTCGCGCTGCGGCACGGCGTCCTGCCCCGCACCCTGCACGTGGACGCGCCCACCCCGCACGCCGACTGGTCCTCGGGCGCCGTCGAACTCCTCACCGAGGCCCGCGACTGGCCCGCCGTCGACCGGCCGCGCCGGGCCGGGGTGTCCTCGTTCGGCATGAGCGGCACCAATGCGCACGTCGTCCTCGAACAGGCACCGGAGCCGGAACAGGCCGACGGACCGGAAGCAGCGACCGACGGCCCGGACACCGCAGCCGGGGCGGGCGCGCCCGGGGCCGTGCTGCCCTGGGTGCTGTCCGGCCGCACCGCGTCCGCGCTCGGGGACCAGGCGGCCCGGCTGCGCGCCCGGCTCGCCACGGACGCGCCCGCACGGGCGGCCGACATCGGGCTCTCGCTGGCGACCACCCGGTCCGCCTTCGAACACCGGGCCGTGGTGATCGGCGACGGGCGCCCCGCACTGCTGGACGGCCTCGCCGCCCTGTCCGGGCCGGGCACGGACCCCTCCACCGCCCCGGCCACGCCCGCCGACGTCGTCGCGGGCACCGGCCGGGTCGTCGAGGGCCGGACGGCACTGGTGTTCCCCGGCCAGGGCTCCCAGTGGGCCGGCATGGCGCGGGACCTGCTCGCCACCAGCCCCGTGTTCCGGGACCGCCTCGCCGCCTGCGACACCGCCCTCCGCGCCCACGTCGACTGGCGGCTCCCCGCCGTCCTGGAGGGCGCGCCCGGGGCACCCTCCCTGGAACGGGTGGACGTGGTGCAGCCGGTGCTGTGGGCGGTGATGGTGTCACTGGCCGCGCACTGGGAGTCCTGGGGCGTCCGGCCCGACGCCGTGGTCGGGCACAGCCAGGGCGAGATCGCCGCCGCCGTGGTGGCGGGAGCGCTGAGCCTGGAGGACGGGGCGAAGGTCGTCGCCCTGCGCAGCCGGGCCATCCGGGCGCTGGCCGGACTCGGCGGCATGGTCGCGGTGTCCCTGCCCGAGGACCGGGTCCGCGCCGAGATCGCCCCCTGGGCCGAGAAGCTGTCGGTGGCCGCCGTCAACGGGCCCGCCGCCGTGGTGGTCTCGGGCGGGACCCAGGCCCTGGCCGACCTGCTCGCCCACTGCGCCGCACAGGGCGTACGGGCCCGGTCCGTACCCGTGGACTACGCCTCGCACTCGGCCCAGGTCGAAGGGATCAGGTCCGAGGTGCTGGCCGCGCTGGCCGGCGTACGCCCGCTCCCGGCCCGGATTCCGCTGTTCTCCACCGTCACCGGCGACCGGCTCGACACCACGGTCATGGACGCCGACTACTGGTACCGCAACCTCCGCGGGACCGTCCGCTTCGACGCCGCCGTCCGCTCCCTGATCGAACAGGGCCACGAGGTCTTCGTCGAGGTGTCGCCGCACCCGGTGCTGACCATGGCCCTCCAGGACACCGCCGAGGCCACCGGCGCCGAGGAGCCGCCCGTGGTCGTCGGCACCCTGCGCCGCGACGACGGCGGACTGCGCCGGGCCCTGCGCTCGGCCGCCGAACTCTGGGTGGCCGGCGCGGCCGTCGACTGGTCCGCGGTGTACGCCGGCACCGGCGCCCGCCCGACCGCCCTGCCCGGATACCCCTTCCAGCTGCGGCGCTACTGGCTGGAGCCGGAGGCGGCGCCCGGCACCGGACCGGCCGCCGCCGACCCGCACGACACGGCCTTCTGGCACATGGTCGACCACGACGCCCCGGCCGAGATCGCCGCCCACCTCGCCGTCGACGAGGACGCCCTCGCCCCTGTCCTGCCCGCCCTGCGAGGCTGGCGCAAACAGCGGCGCGACGAGAGCGTCATCGACTCCTGGCGCTACCGCATCGGCTGGCAGCCCCTGCCCGACCCGCCGGCCGCCACCCCCGCCGCCGGCACCTGGCTCGTCGTCCTGCCCGCCGGACACGACGACGACGCACGGGTACGCGGCCCGCTGCTCGCCCTCACCGAAGCGGGCGCCACCGTCGTCACGGCCGAACTCACCGCCGACGCCGTTCGCCGCACGGACCTCGCGGACACGCTCGCCACCGCCCTCGGCGACCGCGTCCCGACGGGCGTGCTGTCGCTGCTGGCCGCCGACGACCGGCCCCACCCCGACCACCCGGCCCTGCCCACCGGGACGGCACTCACCGTCGCCCTGGTGCAGGCCCTGGGTGACCTCGCCCTCACCGCACCCCTGTGGTGCGCCACCGCCGGGGCCGTTTCCACGGGCCAGGACGACCCGGTCACCCACCCCCGCCAGGCACTGGTCTGGGGCACCGGACTGGTGGCCGCGCTGGAACTGTCCGCCCGCTGGGGCGGACTCATCGACCTGCCGACGAACCTCGACGCCCGCGCCAGGACCCGCCTCGCCGCCGTCCTGACGGCCCCCGGCACCGGCCCGGACGGCCCCGGCCGCGAGGACCAGCTCGCCCTGCGCCCCACCGGCCTGCTGGCCCGCCGCCTCCGGCGCGCCCCCCGGAACGACAGCCGTACGAAGCACTGGAAGCCCCGCGGCACCGTCCTGCTGACCGGCGGCACCGGAGCGGTCGGCCCGCACCTCGTCCGCTGGCTGGCCCGCAGCGGCGCCACCCACCTCGTCCTGCCCGGCCGCCGCGGCCCCCAGGCACCCGGCGCGGCCGAACTCGCCGCGGAACTGGCCGCCCTCGGCGTACGACTGACCCTGCCCGTCTGCGACCTGGCGGACCGTCGGGCCGTGGCGGAACTGCTCACCGGCCTGGACACGGCGGGCGACCCGGTCACCGCGGTCGTCCACGCGGCCGCGTTCGTCGCGCTCGCCCCCCTGGACGGCACACCGATGTCCGCGTTCGAACAGATCGTCGCCGCCAAGGCCGCCGGCGCCGAACACCTCGACGCCCTGCTCGACCGCGAACTCGACGCCTTCGTCCTGTTCTCCTCGATCGCCGGAGTCTGGGGCAGCGGCGACCACGGCGCCTACGCCGCAGCCAACGCCTACCTCGACGCCCTGGCCCAGCACCGCCGGGCCCGCGGCCTCACCGCCACCACCGTCGACTGGGGCATCTGGCAGGCCGAGAACCCCTTCCAGGATCGCATCGCCGGAGCGGACGCCGATCTGTTCAACCTGGAGCAGCACGGCCTGCCCCGGATCGCCCCCGACCTCGCGGTCCACGCCCTGCAACAGGCACTCGACGACGACGAGACCGTACTCGCCGTCGCCGACGTCGACTGGGAGCAGTTCGCCGCCGTCTTCACCTCCACCCGCCGCAGCCCGCTGCTCACCGGCATCCCCGAAGCCCGCCGCGCCCTGGAAGCCGCGACCGGCGACACGGAGGCACCCGCCGCCGCACTGCTGCGCCAACGGCTCGCCGCCCTCGCCGAATCCGAACAGCACCGCCTGCTGCTCGACCTGGTCCGCACCCACGCGGCAGCCGTCCTCGGCCATCCCTCGGTGGACGCGATCCGGCCCGGCATGGCGTTCCAGGACATGGGCTTCGCCTCCCTCACCGCAGTCGAACTCCGCAACCGGCTCAACACCGCCACCGGACTGCGGCTGCCGTCCACGCTGATCTTCGACCACCCGTCGTCCACCGCGCTCGCCCGGGAAATCCGCGCCGAACTGCTCGGCCGGCAGGCCACCGCCCCGGACCCCGCCGCCCCGGACACCGCCGCGCACCCGCCCGCGCCCGACGACGAGCCGATCGCGATCGTGTCCATGGCCTGCCGCTTCCCCGGCGGCATCGGCACCCCCGAAGACCTGTGGCGCCTGCTCGCCGACGGCGGCGACGCCGTCTCGGACTTCCCCACCGACCGCGGCTGGGACCTGGAGGGCCTCTACGACCCCGACCCCGACCGCCCCGGCACCTCCTACACCCGGCACGGCGGCTTCCTGCACGACGCCGCCGAGTTCGACGCGGAGTTCTTCGGCATCTCGCCGCGCGAGGCCCTGGCCATGGACCCCCAGCAGCGGCTGCTCCTGGAAACCACCTGGGAGGCGATCGAACGCGCCGCCATCGACCCGGCCGCCCTGCGCGGCAGCCGCACCGGAGTGTTCACCGGCGTCAACTACGCCGACTACGCGGCCGTCGTCGCCCAGTCGGAGGAAGGAGACGGCCACCTGCTCACCGGCAGCGCACCCAGCGTCGTATCCGGCCGGGTCGCCTACACCCTGGGCCTCGAAGGCCCCGCCGTGACCATCGACACGGCCTGCTCCTCCTCGCTCGTCGCCATGCACTACGCCGGCCGGGCCCTGCGCGGCGGCGACTGCTCCCTCGCCCTGGTCGGCGGCGTCGCCCTGATGGCGACCCCCGGCGCCCTGATCAGCTTCTCCCGGCAACGGGGACTCGCCGAGGACGGCCGCTGCAAGGCCTTCTCGGACGACGCGGACGGCATGGGCATGGGCGAGGGCGTCGGTGTCCTGCTGCTGGAGCGGCTGTCGGACGCCCGCCGCAACGGACACCCGGTACTGGCGGTGGTACGCGGCTCCGCCGTCAACCAGGACGGCGCCAGCAACGGACTCTCCGCCCCCAACGGTCCGTCGCAGCAGCGGGTGATCCGGGCGGCGCTCGCGGACGCGGGCCTGACGGCGTCCGAGGTGGACGTGGTGGAGGCGCACGGCACCGGCACCACCCTCGGCGACCCGATCGAGGCGCAGGCCCTGCTGGCCACCTACGGCCAGGACCGGCCCGCCGAACGGCCCCTGCTGGTCGGCTCCCTCAAGTCCAACCTCGGCCACGCCCAGGCAGCATCGGGTGTGGCGGGGGTCATCAAGACGGTGCTGTCCATGCAGCACGGACAGGTGCCCCGCACCCTGCACGTCAGCAGGCCCTCCGGCCACGTCGACTGGACGCGTGGAGCGCTGGCCCTCGCGACCGAGCAGCAGCCCTGGCCGTCCCACGGCCGCCCCTTCCGGGCCGGAGTGTCCTCCTTCGGCCTGAGTGGCACCAACGTCCACACCATCCTCGAACACACCCCCCCGGAGGAGGACGGCCCGCCGGCCGAGCGCACCCCCCTGCCGGCGGTGCCCTGGCTGCTGTCGGCGAAGAGCCCGCAGGCACTGCGCCTGCAGGCCGACCGGCTGCGCCGCCACCTGGACGGCAACCCCGGGGTCGACCCGCGCGACATCGGATCCGCCCTGCACACGCGCACCGCCTTCGAGTACCGGAAGGCACTGGTCGGGGACCGGGACCAACTTCACACCCTGCTGGGCCGGATGGCCGACGACGACTCGGGAGCGTGGGACGGCGGTCGCCCGGTCGACGGCCGTTCGGTGTTGGTGTTCCCGGGTCAGGGTTCGCAGTGGGTGGGGATGGCCGCGGAGTTGCTGGCCGGGTCGGAGGTGTTCGCGGGGCGGATGGCGGAGTGCGGGCGGGCGTTGGCGCCTTATGTCGATTGGTCGTTGGCGGAGGCGCTGGGCTCGGAGGCGCTGCTGGCGCGGGTCGATGTGGTGCAGCCGGTGCTGTGGTCGGTGATGGTGTCGCTGGCGGAGGTGTGGCGCTCGTTCGGGGTCGTTCCGGACGCGGTGGTGGGCCACTCGCAGGGCGAGATCGCCGCGGCCGTGGTGGCGGGTGGTCTGAGCATCGACGACGGGGCGCGGGTGGTGGCGCTGCGTTCCCGTGCGGTGGGGGCGTTGGCGGGCCGTGGCGGGATGGCGTCGGTTCCCCTGCCGGTGGAGGCGGTGCGGGAGCGGATCGGCGGCCGGTTGTCGGTGGCGGCGGTGAACGGTCCGTCGTCGACGGTGGTGTCGGGTGACGCGGACGCGGTCGCCGCGTTGGTGGAGGCTCTGGTGGGGGAGGGTGTGCGGGCGCGTCTGATCGAGGTCGACTACGCGTCGCACTCCGCGCATGTGGAGGAGGTCCGCGAGCGGCTGCTCGCCGATCTGGACGGGATCACCCCTCTCGCGGGTTCTGTGCCGTTCTTCTCGACGGTGACGGGCGGCTGGCTGGACACGAAGTCCCTGGACGCCGAGTACTGGTACCGCAACCTGCGGGAGACCGTCGAGTTCGGGCAGGCCACGGCGGCGCTGTTGGGGGAGGGCTTCCGGTTCTTCGTCGAGTCCAGCCCGCATGCGGTGCTGGGTGTGGCGGTGGGGGAGTCGGTGGAGGCCGCGGGTGTGGATGCCGTGGTGCTGGGGACGCTGCGTCGTGGGGAGGGTGGCCCGGCGCAGGTGTTGCGTGCGGTGGGTCGTGCGTGGGAGTGCGGGTTGGGGGCGGACTTCTCGGGTGCGTTCCCGGGAGCGCGGCGGGTGGACCTGCCGACGTACGCCTTCCAGCGCAGCCGCTACTGGCCCGAGCCGGCGCCCACCGCGGCGGCCGATGTGGGCGCGGCCGGGCTCGATCCGGCCGACCACCCCGTCCTCGGAGCGGCCATCGAACTGGCCGACACGGGTGAACTGCTGCTCACGGGCCGGATCTCGCTGCGTACCCACCCCTGGCTCGCCGACCATGCGGTGGCCGGCACGGTCCTGCTGCCCGGCGCGGCCTTCGCGGAACTCGCGGTACGCGCCGCGGACGAGGCCGGCTGCCACACGGTGGAGGAACTGACGCTCCAGTCACCGCTGTTGATACCCGCCGACACCGCCGTCCGCCTGCAGGTTCGGGTCGGCGCCACGGACGCGCACGGCAGCCGCTCACTGGACCTGTTCTCCTGCCGCGAGGACGCGGCGACCCCGCACTGGACCGCGCACGCGACCGGCAGGCTCACCGCCGACGCCACGACCCGCGAGCCGTCGTCCTCAGCCGTACCGGACGACGCCGGCTCCTGGCCCCCGCCCGGCACCGTCCCGATCCCCGTCGACGACCTGTACGAGCGGTTCCGTGCCTCCGGTTACGGCTACGGACCCGCCTTCCGCGGGCTCACCGCTGCCTGGCGCCGGGGTGACGAGATCTTCACCGAGGTACGTCTGCCCGAGGACCAGCACCGGTCCGCCTCTGCCTTCGGCGTGCACCCCGCCCTCCTGGACGCCGCCCTCCAGGGGCTGTTCCTGCGGGCTCGGCCGGACACCGAACCGGGCGCGGACCGGCCGTCCGCCGGACTGCCGTTCTCCTGGAGCGGAGTCGGGCTGCACGCCTCCGGAGCCACCGCGCTCAGGGTACGGCTCGGCTTCCGGCCGGACGGATCGGTGTCGATCGACGCGACCGACTCGAACGGCCTCCCGGTCGCGTCGGTCGAGGCGCTCGCCGTCCGCCCGGTCGACCTCGACACCCTCCGCCCGGGCGGCGGCCCGGAATCCCTCTACCGGGTGCAGTGGTCGGCGGTGCCCGCCACCGCACCCGCCGACCCCCTCGGACACTGGGCTGTCCTCGGCGGCCGGGAACTCTTCCCGGACAGCCATCCGGACCTGGCCGCCCTCGGTGCCGCGCTGGACGGGGGAGCGCCGTCGCCCGCCGCCGTGCTGGCCTGGTGCGACCACACCCCGGACCTTTCGTCCCCGCCCGACGCCGCATCCGTGCACACCGCACTGGACGACGCCCTGCGGCTCGTCCAGGACTGGCTGGCCGACCCGCGGTGGGACGACGGCACCCGGCTCGTGCTCGTCACCCGGGGTGCGGTCTCCACGGCAGCCGGCGAGGAGGTCACCGACCTCACCGGCGCCGCGGTCCGCGGCCTCGTCCGCTCCGCCCAGTCCGAGCACCCGGACCGCTTCCTGCTGATCGACACCGACGACCCGGCCGCCGTGGCCGGCCTGCTGCCCCGGGCACTGGCCGGAACGGAACCCCAACTGGCGATACGCGGCGGAGAGCTCCTCGCCGCCCGCCTCACCAGGGCCACCGTCGCCACGGACCCGAACCCGGCCCCGGACACACCGTCCGGTATCGCCGCGGCCGGGGGAACCGTCCTCGTCACCGGGGCTGGCGGCGCGCTCGGCGGCCTGGTGGCACAGCACCTCGTGACCGCGCACGGCGTACAGAACCTGCTGCTCGTCGGCAGGCGCGGCACGGACGCCCCGGGCCTGGCCGACCTCGCCGCCGAACTGCGCGGCCTCGGCGCCCGGGTGGACGTGGAGGCCTGTGACGTCGCCGACCGGGACGCGCTCGCCGCGCTGCTCGCCGGCATCCCCGCCGACCGCCCGCTGAGCGCGGTCGTCCACGCGGCCGGCGTCCTGGACGACGGGACGATCGAGTCGCTGACCCCGGAGCGGATGCGCCACGTCCTGCGACCCAAGGTCGACGCAGCCCTCAACCTGCACAACCTCACCCGTGACCTTGCGCTGTCGGCCTTCGTCCTGTTCTCCTCCGCGTCCGCCACGGTCGGCAACGCCGGGCAGGGCAACTACGCGGCCGCCAACGCCTTCCTCGACGCGCTCGCCCAGCACCGCCGTGCCCTGAAACTGCCCGCCCAGTCGCTCGCCTGGGGCCTGTGGGCGCGCCGCAGCACCATGACCGGCACGCTCACCGCCGCCGACCTGCGGCGGATGTCCCGGGGAGGCACCGCGGCCATCGGCAGCGAAGAGGGCCTGGCCCTGTTCGACGCGGCGCTCACCCTGGACGAACCGCTGCTCGTCCCGGTCAAGATCGACCTCGGCCGGCTCCGGACGGCAGCCCGGACCGGACCCGTCCCGGCCCTGCTCGCCGCCCTGGTCCCCGGCACCGCACGCCGCCCCGCCTCCGGGGCGGACGCCGCCGAAGCGGACTCGCTGCGCCGCCGGCTGACCGGCCTCACCCCGGAGGAACGCGTCGCCACCCTGCTCGACCTGGTACGGAGCCGGGTCGCCGACATCCTCGGCCACGGCGGACCCGAGGCCGTCGACCCGGACCAGGCGTTCAAGGACCTCGGCTTCGACTCGCTCACCGCAGTCGAACTCCGCAACCGGCTCGGCGCCGCCACCGGCCGCCGGCTGCCCGCCACCCTGGTCTTCGACCACCCCACCCCGGCCGCCGTCGCCGCCCACCTCACCGGGCGCCTGGTACCCGACGGGCCGGGCGACCCCGCCGGCACCGGGAAGGCCGCCGGGGCGCACCTCGCCGACCGGCCGGAGACACCGGAGACGCCGGCTCCCGCCGCCGACATCAACGCCATGGCCGTCGACGACCTCGTCCGGATGGCCCTGGGCGGCGAACGTGACTGACCGACAGCCGCAGAAGGAGAAGTCCAACCCCATGCCCACCGACACGGACCAGGTGGTGGCCGCCCTGCGCGCCTCGCTGGTGGACAACCAGCGCCTGCGGCAGGAGAACCGACGGCTCCGCGACGACTCCGCCGAGCCCATCGCCATCGTGGCGATGAGCTGCCGCTACCCCGGCGGCGTACGCACCCCGGAAGACCTGTGGGAGCTGCTGGTCAAGGAACGCGACGCGGTCTCGCCGTTCCCCACCGACCGCGGCTGGGACGTCGAGGGCGGCTTCGACGCCGACCCCGACGCCCCCGGCACCTTCTACGTCCGGGAAGGCGGCTTCCTCCACGACGCGACCGGCTTCGACCCCGGCTTCTTCGGTATCTCGCCGCGCGAGGCCCTGGCCATGGACCCGCAGCAGCGGCTGCTGCTGGAAGCGTCCTGGGAAGCGGTGGAACGCGCGGGCATCGACCCGACGACCCTGCGCGGCAGCCGCACCGGCGTCTACACCGGAGTGATCTACAGCGAATACGGGTCCCGGCTCGGCCGGGTGCCCGACGAAGTGGAAGGCTTCCTCGGCACCGGCACCATCCCCAGCGTCGCCTCGGGCCGGATCGCCTACACCCTGGGCCTGGAAGGCCCGGCGGTCACCCTGGACACCGCCTGCTCGTCCTCCCTGGTCGCCGTCCACCTCGCCTGCCAGGGGCTGCGCTCCGGCGACACCACCCTCGCCCTGGCCGGTGGGGTGACTGTGATGTCCACCCCCGGCCTGTACGTCGGATTCAGCCGCCAGCGCGGCCTGGCACCCGACGGACGCAGCAAGTCCTTCTCGTCCGCGGCGGACGGAGCCGGGTTCGGGGAGGGCCTGGGCCTGCTCCTGCTGGAACGGCTCTCGGACGCCCGGCGCGCGGGGCACCCCGTCCTGGCCGTCATCCGCGGCTCGGCCGTCAACCAGGACGGCGCCAGCAACGGGCTGACCGCCCCGAACGGGCCCGCGCAGCAGCGCGTCATCAACGGGGCGCTCGCCCGTGCCGGACTCGACCCGTCCGAGGTCGACATGGTGGAGGCGCACGGCACCGGCACTGTCCTCGGCGACCCCATCGAGGCGCAGGCGCTCATGGCCACGTACGGGCAGGACCGGCCCGCCGGGCGGCCGTTGCGGCTGGGCTCGCTGAAGTCCAACCTGTCCCACACCCAGGCCGCCGCGGGAGTCGGCGGGGTGATCAAGTCGGTGCTCGCGATGCGGCACGGCGTGATGCCGCGCACCCTGCACGTCGACTGTCCCTCGCCCCAGATCGACTGGACCGAGGGAGCCGTCTCCCTGCTCACCGAGGCCGCCCCCTGGCCGGAGACGGGACGTCCGCGCCGGGCCGGGGTGTCCTCCTTCGGCGCCAGCGGCACCAACGCCCACGTCATCCTCGAACAGGCCCCGGCCGACCCGGCAGCTCCCGACGGGCCCGCCACGCCGGAACCCGTGCCCGCCGCCGTCCCCTGGGTCCTGTCGGCGCGTACTCCGGACGCGCTGCGCGCCCAGGCGACGGCGCTGTACGAGCGGGTGGTGGCGGAACCGGGCCTGAGCGCGACGGATGTCGGCCATTCGCTGGCGGCGGGGCGTTCGCGGTTCGCGGAGCGCGCGGTGGTGGTGGGGGCGGGCCGGGGCGAGCTGCTGGCCGGTGTCGCCGCCCTGTCGCGGGGCGTGCGTGCGGCGGGCGTGACGGTCGGCAGCGGGCTGCCCCCGGGCCGTTCGGTGTTGGTGTTCCCGGGCCAGGGTTCGCAGTGGGTGGGGATGGCCGTAGAGCTGCTGGCCGAATCGGAGGTGTTCGCGGGGCGGATGGCCGAGTGCGAGCGTGCGCTGGCGCCTTACGTCGACTGGTCGTTGGCGGAGGCGCTGGGCTCGGAGCGGTTGCTCGCCCGGGTCGACGTGGTGCAGCCGGTGCTGTGGTCGGTGATGGTGTCGCTGGCGGAGGTGTGGCGTGCGTTCGGGGTCGTTCCGGACGCGGTGGTGGGCCACTCGCAGGGCGAGATCGCCGCCGCGGTGGTGGCGGGTGGCCTGAGCATCGACGACGGGGCGCGGGTGGTGGCGCTGCGTTCCCGTGCGGTGGGGGCGTTGGCGGGCCGTGGCGGGATGGCGTCGGTTCCCCTGCCGGTGGACGTGGCACGGGAGCGCATCGCCCCGTGGGCGGGCCGGCTCTCGGTGGCGGCGGTGAACGGCCCGTCGTCGGTGGCGGTGTCGGGCGACGCCGACGCGGTCACGGCCCTGGTGGAGGAACTCCTGGAGGAAGGGGTGTGGGCGACTCGCATCGAAACCGACTTCGCGTCGCACTCCTCGCACGTGGAGCAGATCCGCGAGCGCCTGCTCTCCGACCTGGACGGGATCACCCCCCTCGCGGGTGCGGTGCCGTACTACTCCAGCGTGACCGGCGGTCTCCTGGACACGAAGTCCCTGGGCGCCGCGTACTGGTACCGCAACCTCCGGCAGACCGTCGAGTTCGAGCGGGCGACCCGCTCGCTCCTCGCGGCCGGGCACCGCGTCTTCATCGAGTCCGGCCCCCAGCCCGCCCTGATGTACGCGATCGAGGACACGGCCGCCGACGCGGGCGCCCCGGAGACGCTGGTGCTCGACACCCTGCGGCGCGGGGCCGGAGGGCTCCGCCGACTCCAGCTCGCGCTCGCCGAGGCACACGTCCGGGGCCTGCGCGTCGCCTGGGAGCGACTGTTCGCGGGAACCGGTGCCCGGCGGGTGGACCTGCCCACCTACGCCTTCCAACGACGCCGCTACTGGCTGGACGCCCTGCCGGCCGACCGGGACCAGGCGGCCACCGGCCAGTCCGCCGCGGACCACCCGCTGCTCGGTGCCGCGGTCGAACTGCCCGACGACGCGGGCACCCTCTTCACCGGCCGGCTCTCCTCGGCCACCCACCCCTGGCTCGCCGACCACGCCGTGGCCGGAGCCGTGATCCTGCCCGGCGCGGCCCTCGTGGAGCTGGCCGCGCACGTGGGCCGCCGCCTCGGCTGCGCCCTCGTGGAGGAGCTGACCCTCGCCGCCCCGCTGCTGCTGCCCGACGATCAGGCCGTGCAACTGCGCGTACGGGTGGGCGCCGAAGACGGCACGGGACGGCGCCCGGTGGAGTTCCACTCCCGGCCCGAGGCCGCCCCCGGCTCCGCCGACCGGCCCTGGACCCGGCACGCGACCGGCGCGGTCGGCCCCCGGGACCCCTCGGCCGACCGGGACGGCACGACCGAACCGGCCGGCACGTGGCCCCCGCCCGACGCGGTCCCCCTCGACGTGGACGAACTGTACGGGCTGCTCGAAACCCGGGGCGTCGCCTACGGCCCGGCGTTCCGGGGCCTGCGCGCCGCATGGCGCACCGCAGACGCGATCCACGCCGAAGTGGCCCTGCCCGACGGCCTCCCCGCCGGCGGAGCGGGCGGCTTCGGCGTGCACCCGGCCCTCCTGGACGCGGCCCTCCAGACGACCGGTCTGCGCGAAGGCGCCGCGACTGCGGAGCCCGCCGACGGCGTCCCCCTGCCGTTCTCCTGGCAGCGCGTCGCGATCGAAACCTCCGACGCGCCGGTCCTGCGCGTCCGGCTGCGCCCCGACGGCCCGGACGCCGTCACCGCGCGGATCACCGATCCCTCGGGGCGCACGGTGGCGACGGTCGGCTCGCTCACCCTGCGCACGGCGTCCACCGCCGCACTGCGGTCGTCCTCCGGCTCCGTCTTCCACGTCGGCTGGACGCCGGTCACCGCCGGGCCCGGCCCGCGCCCGGTCACCCGCTGGGGCCTCCTCGGCCCGCAGGACGAGCGGCTGCTGCCGGCCGCCTTCCCCACCGAACCCCCGTCCGCGACACCCGACGCGGTGCTGCTGACCTGCCCCCCGTCCACCGACACCGTGACTGCGGACGCCCCCGCCCGGGACGCGGACCCCGCGGCGGTGCACGCGGTCGCGTCCGGGGTCCTGGACCGCCTCCAGGCCCACCTGGCCGACGACACCGCCGCCCGTACGCCCCTGGTGGTGCTCACCCGGGGCGCGACCGGCCCGACCGGCGCGCAGCCGCAGCCGGCGGACCCTGGTGCGGCGGCCGTCTGGGGCATGCTCCGAGCCGCTCAGCTCGAACACCCCGACCGGTTCGTGCTGCTGGACACCGAAGGGCCGGACCCGGACGGTCTCGGTGACGCGCTCGCCGAGCTCCTCGCCACGGGCGAACCACAGGCGGCCCTGCGCGGTGGCGTCCTGTACGCGCCCCGACTGATACGGCCGCCGGTCACCATCGCCACGGCCACCGCCACGGCCACGGCCACCGCCACCCGGCAGGCCGGCCCGTTCGGGCCGTCCGAAGGGACGGTACTGGTGAGCGGGGGCGGTGCTCTCGCGGCCGTCCTGGCGCGCCATCTGGTCGCCGCGCACGGGGTACGCCACCTCCTCGTGCTGAGTCGCCGCGGCGCCGACGCCCCCGGCATGCCGGAGCTGACGGCGGAGCTGGCCGAGGCCGGAGCCGAACTGGCCGCCGTCAGCTGTGATGTGTCCGACCGTCAGGCACTGGCCGCCGCCCTGGCGGCCATCCCCGAACGCCATCCGCTGTGCGCCGTGGTCCACACCGCCGGAGTGCTCGACGACGGTCTGCTGGACGGGCTGACGGGGGAGCGGATGACCGCCGTCCTGCGGCCCAAGTTCGACGCCGCCCGGCACCTCGACCAGCTGACGCGCGGAGCGGACCTGTCCGCGTTCGTCGTCTTCTCCTCCGCCGCGGGCGTGCTGGGCAGCCCCGGCCAGGCGTCCTACTCGGCCGCCAACGCCGCGCTCGACGCCCTCATCGCGGAACGCCGACGGCTCGGGCTCCCCGGCCTGTCCCTGGCCTGGGGCCCCTGGGAGCGGGTGAGCGGGATGACGGCCGAGCTCGGCGGCGCCGAACGGCGGCGCATCGACCGGCGCGGCGCCCGCGGCCTCTCCGACGAGGAGGCCATGGCCCTGCTGGACACGGTGTGCGCCGCGGAAGCCGCCCCGCCGGGAGACGGGAGCCCCGTCGTCCTGGCCCACCTCGACCTCACCGTGTACGGCGACGGCCCGGTGCACCCGATGCTGCGCTCCCTGGTCCGGCGCAGCCCGACCGCGACGACCGGAGCGAAGGGGACGCCGACCGCCGCCGCGGCGCTGCGGCAACGGCTCGACGCCGCCGCCGACGTACAGGAACGCGGGCTGGTCCTGCTTGACATCGTCCTCGCCCAGGCCGCCGAAGTCCTCGGCCACACCGACTCCGGGGCGCTGTCCGCGACGGTGCCCTTCCTCTCCGTCGGATTCGACTCGTTGACCGCGGTCGAGCTCCGCAACCGGCTGGCCGCCGCCACCGGACTGCGGTTGCGGCCCTCCGCCGTCTTCGACAGCGGCACCCCCGCCGCGCTCGCGGCGCGCCTCGCCGCCGAGGCCCCGAGGGACAACACCCCTCGGCCCGAAGCGGCACCCGCAACCGGAACCGCCGCAACCGGAACCGCCGCAACCGGAACCGACACCGCCGACACCGACCCGGTGAGCGTGCTGTTCCGCCGGGCCTGCGCACTCGGCCGGATCGACGAGGGCATCGCCCTGCTCAAGCACGCCTCCGCCCTGCGCCCGGCCTTCCCCAGCGGCAGCGACCTCGCGGCCGCCGGCACCGGCCCGCGGCTGCTGCGCCTGAACGAGCGCGCCGACGCCCCCGTACTCGTCTGCTTCGGCTCCATCGTCGCCCTCGGCGGTGCCCACCAGTACGCCCGCTTCGCGGCCCGCTTCCGGGACCGCTACGCCGTCGCCGCCCTGGACGCCCCCGGATTCACCCCCGAGGAGGAACTGCCCGCCGACATGTCGGCCCTGCTGGACTTCCAGGCGACGACACTGCTCCGGGAACTGCCCGGACGGACGCTCGTCCTGGCCGGCTCCTCCTCCGGCGGCACGCTCGCCCACGGAGTGGCCGCCGCGCTGGAGCAGCGCGGCGAGGGCCCGGCGGCCGTGGTGCTGCTGGACACCTACCTCTCCGACAACGAAGGCATCACCCAGTTCAACGACGTCCTGCTGGGCGGCATGTTCGACCGCGAGGACCGGGCGGCACCGATGGACGGGACCAGGCTGACCGCGATGGGCGGCTACTTCCGTCTGCTCGACGACTGGAACCCCCCGGCGGTCCGCGCCCCGCTGCTGCTGGTCCGCGCCTCCACCCCGCTCGGCCGCCCGTCCGCCGAAGCCGGTGACTGGCGCTCGTCCTGGGCCGGTGCCGACACCGTCGTCGACGTTCCCGGAGACCACTTCTCGATCATGGAACGGCATGTCGCGACCACCGGCGACGCCGTCGCCGACTGGCTCGGCACCACCCTCCGCACCCCCGAAGACCTGTGAAACCGAAGGAGAGCCCGTTGACCACAGCCCCGTACGACGATTCCCCCCCGCGACACGCCCTCACCGTGCTGGGAGCCGGGGTGATGGGCGTCGGCATCACTGTCCTCGCCCTCGGACACGGCCTGCCGGTCCACCTGGTCGACATCGACCGGGAACAGCTCGACCGGGCCGCGGACCTGATCGACCGCGACCTCCGGCTGGCCGAGCTGATGGGCGCCCTGCCCGCCGGGACGCCCCTCGGCGCCCTGGCCACCGGTACCTCGCTCAAAGCCGCCGCCGGAGCCACCGCCGTCGTCGAGGCGGTCACCGAGAACGCCGCGATCAAGGCCGCCGTCCTGTCCGAGGTCTCCGGACTGGTCCGGCCCGGAACCCTGCTGATCACCAACACCTCCTCGATCCCCGTCGACGAACTGGCCGGGGCCGTGGATCGGCCGGAGGATCTGGTCGGCACCCACTTCATGAACCCGCCCTACCTGATCGGCACCGCCGAAGTGGTCCGCGGCGACAAGACCGGGGACCCGGCGATGGCCGCCGTGGCGGCCCTGCTCACGGCGCTGCGGCGGCGGGCGGTGGTCGTCCGGGACGCACCCGGCTTCGTGACCAGCCGCATCCTGCACCCGATGATCAACGACGCGGCCCGGGTCGTGGAGGAGGGCACGGCGACCGCGGAGGACGTCGACGCCCTGATGCAGGGCTGCCTGGGACACCCCACCGGCCCGCTGCGCACCGCGGACCTGATCGGCATCGACAACCTCGTCGACTCCCTCACCGTGCTCCACGAACGCACCGGCGACGACGGCTGCCGCCCCGCCGAACTGCTGCTCCGGCTGGTCCGCGAGGGCAGGCTGGGCCGCAAGTCCGGGCGCGGCTTCTACGACTACACCTGATCACCCCGACAAGGAGACGGCCATGACCACAGCGAACACGCCCGACACCCACGACCTGGAGAAGGAACTGCTGGGATTCCTGGAGGGACACACCGGAACCGCCTGGGACGCCGACACCGACCTGTTCGGCGCCGGCGGCCTGTCGTCCCTGTTCGCCATGCAGTTGGTGGTGTACCTGGAGAAGACCTACGCCATCGCCGTCCGCGGCGCGGACCTGCGGCTGGACAACTTCCGCACCGTACGGCGGATGGCGGAGCTGGTGGACCGGCTCCGGGTGCCCGCCGCCGGGGGCCGGCATGAGTGAGGACCTGAACAGCGCCACGACCTCCGTCACCCTGCGGGTCGGCGACCGGGCGGGGGAGTGGGACCGGACCGGCCTCATCCCGCTGGACCTGCTCCGCGAACTGGGCGCCGAGGGCCGACTGTGCGCCGAAGTCCCGGAGCAGTACGGCGGCTGGGGGCTCAGCAGCATGCGCAGCGGCGCGTACACCGCCCACGTGGGCGGCCTCTGCAGCTCGCTGCGCAGCGTGATGACCTCCCAGGGCATGGCGGCATGGACCATCCAGCGCCTCGGCACCGCCGAGCAGTCGGCCGCCCACCTCCCCCGGCTGACCGGCGGCGGACTGGCGGCGGTCGGCTTCAGCGAGCCCGGCGCCGGCAGTGACCTCGCGGCGATGACGACGACCGTCCGCCGCGACGGCGACGCGGTCGTCGTCGACGGACACAAGAAGTGGGTGACCGCCGCCCACTACGCCGACCTGCTGGTCGTCGTCGGCCGCTACGAGGACGGCGCGGCGGCCGTCGTGGTGCCCGCCGACACGCCCGGCGTCCGGATCGAGCGGATCGCCGACCCGCTCGGCTGCCGCGCGGCCGGACACGCGGACGTACACCTCGACGGGGTGCGGCTGCCGGTCGACAGCGTCCTGGGCGGTCACGGACTGCCGCCCGCCCTGCTGGTGACGACCGCGCTGGCCTACGGGCGGATGTCCGTCGCCTGGGGGTGCGTGGGCATCCTGCGGGCCTGTCTGGCGGCGGCCACCGCGCACGCCTCAGGGCGGGAGCAGTTCGGCAGGCCGCTCGCAGAGCACCAGCTCGTCGCCGGGCACCTCGCCGACCTCTACACGGCCGAGCAGGTTGCCTCGCGGGTCTGCGAGCACGCCAGCCGCTGCTGGGACGAAGGGTCGCCGGACCAGGTGGCGGCGACCGTACTGGCCAAGCACGTCAGCGCGACGCAGGCCGCTCGGGGCGCGGCGACGGCCGTCCAGGTACTGGCCTCGGCCGGGTCCCGGGACGGGCACGCGGTGGCCCGGGCGTACCGGGACGCCAAGTTGATGGAGATCATCGAGGGCAGCAACGAGCTGTGCCGGCTGATGCTGGCACAGCACGCCCTCTCCGCTCCGGGGGCACGGTGAGCGGGCCCACGGTCGACGAGACGAGGAAGGACGGCATGGTCGAGATCGTCAAGTGCCTGGTCTGGGACCTGGACGACACCCTCTGGCAGGGCACCCTGCTGGAGGACGGCGAGGTGCACCTGCCGGACGAGGTGCGCAAGGTGGTGATCGAGCTCGACTCCCGCGGCATCCTCCAGTCCGTCGCCAGCCGTAACGACCACGAGCACGCCTGGGCCCGGCTGGAGGCGTTCGGCGTGGCCGAGTACTTCGTCCTGCCGGAGATCGGGTGGGGCCCCAAGTCCGAGTCGGTGCGCCGGATCGCCGACCGGCTGAACTTCGCGCTCACGACCATCGCCTTCGTCGACGACCGGCCCGCCGAACGCGCCGAAGTGGCCTTCCACCTGCCCGACGTACGGTGCTACCCGGCCGAGCAGGTCCTCGCACTCCCCGAACTCGCCGAGTTCACCCCTGCGGCCAGCACCGTCGACTCCCGGCGCCGCCGCCAGATGTACCAGGCGGGCTTCCGCCGCGAGGCCGAGCGGGCGGCCGCCCCCGGCCCCGACGAGGAGTTCCTGCGCTCCCTGGACCTGCGGATGCGCATCGGCCGGGCCACCGGCGAGGAGCTGTCCCGGGTCGAGGAACTCACCCTGCGCACCAGCCAGATGAACGCGACCGGGGTCCACTACCCGGACGCGGTGCTGCGCGGCCTGATCACCGACCCCCGGCACGAGGTCCTGGTGGTCACCCTCACCGACCGGTTCGGCCCGCACGGCGCGGTCGGCGTCCTGCTGCTCGAACGGCACCCGGGCCTGTGGCACCTCAAGCTGCTCGCCACCTCCTGCCGGGTCGTCGCCTACGGCGCCGGCGCGACCCTGCTGAACTGGCTGGCCGACGCCGCCGCCCGGTCCGGAGCCCACCTGGTCGCGGACTTCCGGGCGACCGAACGCAACCGGATGATGGAGATCGCCTACCGGTTCGCGGGCTTCGAGGGCTTGGACGAAGCCCCGTGCCCGTGTGCCGCCGCCCTCGCGCCGGCTCCGGAGGACACCGGACTCCAGCGCCTCCACCTGGTCCCCGGCCCGCGCGTGGTGTCCACCGTCATCAGCGTGGACGCACCCGACCTGAACGTGCCGGAAGGGAGCCCGGGAGCGTCGTGACCGCGGCGGCGGCCGGCGCTCCCGGGCTCCGGCCCGCCGCCCTCAGCGCTTGCGGACGAGTGTGATCCCGTCGGCCATCACCAGCAGCGACAGCTCCACCCGAGGGTCCTCGTGCAGCAGCCGGTTCAAAGCCCGGACCCCGGCGGTCTCCGGGTCCACGGCGGCCGGATCGGCGACCCGGCCGAAGAAGAGGGTGTTGTCGACCACGATCAGACCGCCGGTGCGCAGCAGCGCCAGCGAACTCTCGTAGTAGCGGACGTAGTTGCTCTTGTCCGCGTCGATGAACACCAGGTCGAAGCTCTCCGGCCCGCGCTCCGCCAGCAGCGCGTCCAGGGTCGCGGTGGCATCGCCGATCCGCAGGTCGATCCGCGAGTCGACCCCGTCCCGCTTCCAGAAGTCGGCGCCGATGGCCGGCCACCGGTCGTCGATGTCGCAGGACACCAGCACCCCGTCGGCCGGGAGCGCGCGGGCCATGCACAGGGTGCTGTAGCCGGTGAAGGTGCCGATCTCCAGCACCGCCCGAGCCCCCGTCAACCCGACCAGCAGGGAGAGCAGTTGGCCCTCCTCCGCCATCACCTGCATGGCGGTCCCGCCGGGCAGGTCCGCGGTGGCCTCCCGCAGCTCCCTGAGGAGATCGTCGTCACGGAGGGAGACCTCCCGGACGTAGGCGAGCAGGTCGTGGGTGGCTTCTGTCTGGTGGGCCATGGCGCTGGGGTCCTCTCGAAGGAGATCGGATCGAAGGAGATCGAGTCGAAGGAGATCGAGTCGAAAAGCATCGGGGGAAGGGGAACCGGGCCGCGGGGTGCCCGTCGCCGGGACGGTCACCCGGCGCGCATGTACGGGTGATCGTGCTGCCGTACGGCGACCGCCTGCGCCCGCTCGCGGGCGTACGCCCGCAACAGCGCGTCCAGCCGGTAGCGGCCCCCCGCCGGCTCACCCAGCAGATTCGCCTCGACCAGGGCGTCCAAGGCCTCCTCGGCCTGCGCCTCGGAGCAGCCGAACATCACCGCGACCCTACTGCTGGAGACCGAACGCGATCCGGCGGCTCCCAGCGCGGTGAACACCTCGGCCGGGTCGACCCCGGCCGGAGCCGTCCGCCGGAGCCCGGCGTGGTCGGCGTCGAGGCAGGGCCGGACACCGAGGTCGCCCGCGTACAGTTCGTCCAGCAGCCGCGGGGCGTCCGTGAGCCGCCGGGCGAAGTGCCCGATGGTCCAGTGCGGGCGCTCCAGCAGCCGGGTCCCCGCGATCCGGATCGCCAGCGGCAGGCCCGCGCAGACCGTCAGCACCGAACGGGCCGACCGCGGTTCGGCACCGACCCTGGCCGGGCCGACGATGCTGCCCAGCAGCTCCAGCGACCCGGCCTCGTCCAGCGGGCCGAGTACGAGCGGGGACGCCCCCTCCAGATCGGCCAGCCGCCGTCGGCTGGTCACCAGCAGCCTGCTGCCCCCACTACCCGGTATCAGCGGCCGCACCTGCGCGGCGCTGGAGGCGTTGTCGAGTACCACCAGCAGACGGCGGCCCGCGGTGAGCGAGCGGTAGAGGCTCTCCCGTTCCGACTCCTCCTCGGGTATCTCGTCCCGGGGCACACCGAGGTCCGCCAGGAACCGCGGCAGCACCGCCCGGGCGGTCAGCGGCTGTGCGGCTCCGCCGAGATCCGCGTAGAGCTGGCCGTGCACCGAGGAACCGCGCACGGCGTGCGCCGCTTGCAGGGCCAGCGCGCTCTTGCCGACACCGCCCCGGCCGGTCACCACCGCCGTCGCCACCATGCCCGCGGGCATCGTGCCGGTCGTGAGGAAGTGCTGCAGCCGCGCCAGTGCACCGGAGCGGGCCGACAGTGGCAGCGGCACCGAGGGCAGCTGCGCCGGGCTCGGCCAGCAGGACCTTTCCCAGGAGGCGGCCGGCGCCGGCGCGACGGCCGCCTCCTGGGCCTTCGCGGTCTGCTCCAGCGGGTCGGGCGCGCGGGGCCGGTCGTGGGCCGAGAGGATGTGCCGGTGGACGTCGCGCAGATCGGTGCTCGGCTCGGCGCCGAGCTGCTCGACGAGCAGCGCCCGGGTGTGCTGGTAGAGGTCCAGGGCCTCCGACTGCCGTCCCGAGCGGCCCAGCGCCAGCATCAGCTTGCCCACCAGGGCCTCGCGCAAGGGGTGCCTGCGCACCAGCCGTACCAGCTCCGGCACGACCTCGGCGTGCCGCAGCAGCGCCAGCTCCGCGTCGAACCGCATCTCCATGGTCTGCAGGCGAAGCTCCTGGAGGTAGCGGCCCTCCACATCGCGCAGCGTCTGCGACGGGATGTCCGCCAGCGGCTCCTCGCGCCACAGGGCGAGCGCCTCGGCCAGCTCGGCGGAGGAACCTTCCAGGTCTCCGCGCTCGGCCAGCTCCGCCGCGCGCCGGCGATGGGCCGTGAACTGCCCGAGATCGCTCTCGTGCTCGCCGAGTTCGAGGAGGTAGCCGGGCGCCCGGGTGAGGATCCGGGCGGAGGCGTGCTCGCCCAGCGACTGCCGCAGGCGCATCACATAGGTGCGGACGGTCGCGGCGGCACTCGGCGGCGGGGCGCCGTCCCAGACGTACTCGGCGATCCGGTCGACCGAGATCACCCGGTTGGCGTTGAGGAGGAGGGCTGCCATGACCACGCGTTGCCTCGGCGCCGACACGTGCACCTCGCGCGCGTTCAACCGGACGGAAAGCGGGCCCAGCAACAGGAAGTTCAAGGGGGAGTCCTCTTCATCGCACGACCGGTGGGCAAGACTGCCTCCAGCGTCTTGGGTGACCATGAGCGGGTCAACGCGGTCCTGTCGTATCTAGAGGTATTCCTAGAGCACAGGTCTTGCGCGCATGCCGGGTTTACGCTGCGCGGCACCGTCACAGTGGTCAGGACCAGGCCGCCCACCACGGCCCACCGGCCGCAGGAGCTCGTCGCCGCACACCACGCCGGAACAGCCCCTCGACGATCGCCCTGTTCTCCGGGCGGGCGACATGGAGGTCGCTGACGGCGTACAACCGTGCCATGAGGTGCCCTCGCCCCCTCGCCCGGATCCGCGGTGCGCGGTCCGGCCGGACCGTTGCTGCCGAGTCGGAGCCAAGTAAATCCCACAGGGTTGCTCCGCACTGCAACGTTCTTACCAATCGCCGAAGAAACGGCCGGTTTTGAACCCGGACATGAGTGCCGGATGCGCTCCGATGCGTACTTGCTGACATTCCCGGAGGCATGGCAGGCTGTCATATGCGACGCCCGTGACCCGCCGGTCGTCGCCGATCGGGGATCCCCGTATTAGTGCGTACCGGCCGGCCCACCGGTGCGGCGGGTGTCCGACGTGATCACCACACCCCGCCCGCCGGCACCACGCGGATTTCGCGAAAGGAATGAAAGGCCGACATGACCTCCCTCTCTTTGGACAGCGACCTGTGGTGCCGTCGCTTCCATCCCTCGCCGACGGCCACGCGCCGACTGGTCTGCTTTCCGCACGCCGGCGGCTCGGCGAGTTTCTACTTCCCGGTATCCGCCGCACTGCGCGGTCCGGTGGACGTCCTGGCCGTGCAGTACCCCGGCAGGCAGGACCGCCGGGAGGAACCCGGTGTCCAGGACCTGCACCGGTTGGCCGACGAAGTGTCCGAAGCGCTGCGCCGCTGGGACGACCTCCCCCTGACCTTCTTCGGGCACAGCATGGGTGCGCTCGTCGCCTTCGAGGTGGCCCGGCGGATCGAGCGCACGGGCGGTCGGATCGACCACCTCTTCGTCTCCGGTCGGAAGGGGCCGTCCGCAGACCGGCCCGGGCCCTCCCGCCCACTCGACGACGCGGGCATCGTGGCCGAGGTCAGGGCCATGAGCGGCACCGACGCCCGGCTCCTGGAGGACGAGGAACTGCTGGGGATGGTGATGCCCGTGCTGCGCGGCGATCACCGGGCGCTGGGGGCCTACCGGACCGACCGTGACGCCGTGGTCACCTGCCCGGTCACCGCCGTGGTGGGGGACCAGGACGCCTGGACACCGGTCCCCGAGGCCGGGCACTGGCGCGACCGCACGACGGCCGCGTTCGACCTCAAGGTCTTCCCCGGCGGGCACTTCTACCTCAGCAGCCGGGCGGACGAGGTGACCGGCATGCTCCGCGACCACCTCGCCGGTACGCCGCGCGCCTGAGACCGTCGACAACAGGGAAGGGGGACCGAGGAGTGACACTGTCAGCGACCTCTGAGGAGATCGAGCCCACGCAGCGGCCGCCGCGGTCCGGGCCCGCCGGCGACGCCCGTCCGGCAGTCGGGGGCCCTGCCGGCGGCGCGGGCGTCCGTCGGCTGACCGCCGTGGACGCCCGCATCCTGGAAGGCGTCGCGGTCGGCACCCCGACCGTCCGGCTGGCGGCATCGCTCTATCTGAGCCCGCAGGGCATCGATTACCGCATCGGGCTGATGATGCGCCGTTTCCAGGCTGCGAACCGGCCGGCTCTGGTCTCCCGGGCGCACTCCCTCGGTGTGCTGAGCGTCGGAGCATGGCCACCCCGCGTCCTCCCGGAATTCCTCGAGTCCCAGCAGAGCGCGGCGCGCACCGCTCCCTGATCTCCCCCGTGGGTTCCCTCCCGGAGGACGGGCCGAAAAATTCATTTTCCGAAATCGGAAAGTTCACTCCGCCGGTATGCTGTCGGATATGTTCCCAGACCCGGATATCGTATCGATATAGCGCCACGAGACGGGTTCCCGGGTGTCCGGTCTAACGCCGGATTCTGCGGCATTCTGCTGTCGGGCCCACTTCTGCTGCACTACGCTCGGGCCGTACTGGCACCCCTCCGTTCGCTCCGATTCACAGGAGCTGTCATGAGTTCGAGGTGCCTGTTCGGCGGCGTCGGGACCGAGCCATGCCGACGGTCGTCCTGTGGATGTCGTGGCCGAGCAGGCCGTCGAGGCGGAAGTCGAACCTGCGGGTGCGGGTGGTGGCGAGGGTGAGTCGGCGGTCCACGGCGAGGGCCCAAGCGCGACCGTCACCTCCGACATCCACACCCCGCGGGCCGGGCGACCTGGCCGATCCCGTCCCCATGTGGGGCTGACCCCCAAGACCCCGCCGCTCGGGCGGCTGCGCGCCCTTGTAGTCCTCCCACGTGGCGAACCCCTCCGGTGGCGGCACGACATACCCGAACACCTCGCCCAGAAACGGGCGAGGCGCTCGGGTTCCGCACAGTCGAAGGTGACCTGGAATTGCTTGATCGATGACATCGGCCCACCATGGTGGCGCGCACCGCCCACCGGGACCCCTGGGCGGCCGCTGATCGTTCCGCTTCTCGTCGGGGACGCCGGGCCCGGTGGTGGGATCAGGCCGTGCGCTTCAGGTAGGCCTCGATCTCGTCGGCGGCGCGGGTGGCACCGCCCGCTTCCCGGGTGAGCCGCTGCGCCTCGGCGCCCCGCTCCTGCACGGCCGCGTCGGCGGCCACCTCGGTGATCGCGGCCCGCAGCAGGCTCACGTCGGCCTCCGCCGGCAGCAGTTCCCGGCCGAGGCCCAGCTCGGCCACCCGCGCGGTATTGGCCGCGACGTCCGGCCAGGACGGCACTCCGAGTATCGGGCAGCCGGCGTCCAGGGACTCCAGCACGCCGCCCATGCCGCCGTGGGTGATCACCAGCCGGGCGTGCCGGAGCACCGCCAGGTGCGAGACCCAGCGGTGGACCTCGACGTTGTCCGGCAGCGGATCGAGGTCGGCCGGGTCCATCCCCTCGCCGACCGAGATGACGGCGTGCCAGGGCAGCTCGGCGAAGGCGTCCACGCACAGCCGGAAGAACTCCGGATGCTTGTTGTGCACGGTCCCCATCGAGACCAGCGCCACCGGCAGGCCGCTCGCCGGGGGCTGCCACTCCCCCAGGAAGGAGCGGTCCGTGAGGCACGGCCCGACGAAGGCGAAGCGCTCGTCGAAGCTTTCGCCGTGCGGCTGGAAGAACCGCGGCACGTGGACGAGGTTGAGGCTCTCGGTGCGCATCATGAACTCGTGCGCCGGCTCGTCGATGCCGTGCGAGGCCAGCAACTCGGCCATCCGGACGCCGAATTCGACCATCACCTCCTCGGTGAGCGGGACCGCGCCGTCCGCCTCCATCATCTGCTGCACGAAGGAGTAGGTGTCGTTGGAGGCGAAGAACGGCGTCGACTGGACGGCCGGGAGCCCCCAGGTGTGGGCCAGTATCCGGCCGGCCTGGAAGGCCACGGCGTCGTAGACCACCGCGTCGGGCCTGGCATCGCCGAACCACTCCTGGACCGCGCGCAGGATGGCGATGTTCTCGTCCAGGAAGATCAGCGGGGTGCGCCCGTTCTCGGGACCGCCCACGCTGCCCAGCGGCTGGGTGGAGTCGTAGCGCAGGTGTTCGGCGCCGACCTCGGCCAGGGCCTGGGCGAAGTCGTCGACGGCCGCGTAGGTGACCCGGTGCCCGCGGCGTACCAGTTCACCGACGACCGCCAGAGTGGGGAAGACATGGCCGTGGGCCGGGATGTTGAGCATCAGGATGTGGCTCACTGCTACTCCGTCGGTATCGGGAAGAGGAACGAGGGAAGAGGGAGGCACGAAGCGCGATTCGGGAAGGGAGAAGGGGCGAGGCAGGCCGCGCGGCTCAGCTGGGGTCCTGGCCCGGGCCGGCCTCGGGCTGCGGCTCGGACTGCTGCTCGGCGGCCCACTGGGCGCCCGCGATCTCCTCGGCGCTCAGCTGCCGGCGCGGGATCCAGGCGGGGACGGTGCCCTCCTCGTTGCGGCCTTTGTCGAGGATCGCCAGGTTGTGGTAGAAGTGCGCGCCTGCCAGCGTCCGGTCGGTCCCGCTCGGGCCGTGCGCGGTCGGCGGCTCGTGCTCCTCGTGGTTGAGGCCGTCGAGCAGCTGCTTGAGGAAGCCCATGCTCGTGGTCGGGTCGTCGAGCCGCTCCGAACTGCCGCCGTAGCCCGGCCAGTAGGAGGTCTGCAGGTCCTCGATCACGTAGAGCCCGCCCGGGACCACGTGCGGGAAGAGCGCGCCGAAGGCGGCGATGACGTCCGGGCAGTAGTGGCTGCCGTCGTCGATGACGATGTCGATCGGCCCGATCCGCTCGGCCAGCGCGGTGAGGAAGGCCGGGTCCGCCTGGTCGCCCTGGACGGTGTGGATCCGCTGCTCGCGCAGCGCCGTCTTGTCGTAGACGTCGACCCCGTAGACGAGGCCCCGCCGGAAGAAGCGCTTCCACATCCGCAGCGAGCCACCGCCCGCCGCCGGGTCGGCGTAGCCGCCGATCCCCAGCTCCAGAATGGTGAGCGGCCGGTCCCGCAGCGGGGCGAAGTGCCGGGCGTAGTGGTCGGTGTAGTAGTGCAGCCCCCACTTGTCCGAACCGTGGCGCAGCGACAACTCGGCCAGGTCGAGCGGCTGTTCCACCAAGCCGCGGAGCAGCTGCTGGACGACCGGGAAGGCCGCCAGTGCGGACATCAGCCGAGCCGGGTCCTCGATGCCGTGCCAGGTGATCCCGGGCGTGCGGTGGCCTGCGGTGTGCCGGGCGCCGAAGACGGCGCGGGCCAGGTCCAGCAGGTCCAGCTCGACGGTGGCGCTGGGCTCGTCGGCCGGCCCGGTGCGGTGCTCGGCCTTGGGGCCGGTCAGCAGGTGGTGCCGGAGCACCTGGCCGTCGAAGGCGAGCTCGAACTGCACCACCACCGCGGCGGCGGCGAGTTGCTCGCTCAGGTCGGCCCGGCTGACCAGTTCGTCCACCAGGTCGGTGGCCGTCTGCTCGGCGCCCGCCGACCTGATCACCGCCGCAAGCTGCTCCTCGGGCCCGTCCGCAGCCAGGATCAGGGCGCGGATCCGGCGCAGGTCGGTCTCATGCGGGTCCGAGTCGTGGCCCGACGGGCTGTTCACGTGCCGGCCGTTCTCGTGCTGTCCGGTGAGGGCGGTCATGCGTGAGCCTTTCCACGAGGGAGTCGAGAGGACGGGGAACGGATCGGGGCTTCTTCCAGGCCGGGGTGACGTCGTCGGTCATCGCCGGCGGCGGGATCTCCACCCGACCGGGAAAGAGAGCGTTGTCCACCACGATCGGACCGCCGGGCACCGAGTTCACGGCGGGACGCCGTTGCCACTCTCAGCTACTGGATCGACACGTCGTGAATCTAGGTGCGCATCCCTCCCGCCACAAGCACTACCTGGGGCCACGGGGCGCCGAGTGCGGGAAACGAGCCACAATCGGGGCACCGCTGTTCCGCATGTTTGAACCCGCCACCCCGGTGTCGTTCGTGGCAGCGGCGGAGTCGGTGATCGTCGGGCGACCGGGCCCCGGCCCCGGATCCACCGGCTCCCGCGGCCGGCCCCGGGCGGGACCGTCCCGCTCGGCCGGGTCGGCCCGCAAGGACACGAGGGGCAGTTCCACCCCATGACCAGTGACCGAGCCGCCCGGATCCGGCCCGGCCCCGAGGCCGGAGCGCCGCAGGTTCGGCTCCCGGGTCCGCACTGTGGATCGTGGCCGAGTACGACGCCGCCGGGAACGAGAAGGGCACGATCCCGCGGTGCGGCCTTCGCGTCACGTCCTCGCCCGCTCGGCGGAGTCCAGGATCACGCGAAGGCCGCAAGGTCGTCCCGGAGGATTCCCGGGCATCAGGCCGAGGTGGCCAGGTCGGCGAGCAGGTCCTGTTCCGCGGTGTCGTGGACGGACTCGTCGACCAGGCCGGCGACGACGGAGCCTCCGCCCTGTCCCACGGTCATCAGCCGGCGATGGGCCTGCCCTCGACCGAACTGGATGCCCGGCACGGAGGACGACCGCAGACAGTTCCCACGTTCACCACGGAGCCGATCGACGGGTGAGGTGCCCAGCTCTACCCCGGCAGCATCGCCACACCTACGCCGCAGACCTTCGGCGTGGCCTCCCCACCGATGAGTAGAGTCGGCTTCGGAGTCGATCACCGACACGCGGCGATCGCGTACTGCGTCCGGCCCAGATCCGCCAGGTTGGAGCCGGTCTCGTCATTACGGGGCGTCAAACGCTGGTTCCTCGCGTACACCTTCCCGTCTCGCCAGCCGGACCCGAACCGTCTGGCAGTTCCGGTCCGTCCCGGCGTTGTCGGGGTTGCCTACCCGCCCGCCTCGGCATCCCCCGAGACGAACTGCCCCCAGCTTCAACCAAGTTGCTACGACAACCGGCAGTGCAGGTCTCTCACCTCACTCGACTCCACAGCGCCTCGCGGCGCACCCACCCGCTACGAGAAGACCGCCACCGTCTTCCGGGCCGGACTCCACATCGCCGGCATCTTCATCTGGTCCGCCCGCTGATCCAAAAGATAGGACCTAAGCCTGTGCCGTTGCCTCGGGGCCGGCGGCAGGTGTCGGGGTGCGGCGGCGGAGGGTCGCACCGTCGGGGTCGGCCGGTTCGAGTGCGATGGCGCGGCGGAGCTGTTCCATGCGTTGGGGCACGGGGTGCCAGCCGGGTTCTGCGGCCATGTCGGTGTTGAGGTCGTGGATCGCGCGGGCGTAGGCGCGGGCGAGGCCGCGGAAGTGCAGGGGCAGGCCGGGGCGGGGGTGGCCGCTGGGGGCGATGCTCACCCACAGGGCGTCGGTGGTCTCGTTGCCCGGGCCGGCGGGTTGGGTGGTGTCGCGTGCGACGAGGTGGCCGCGGACGGTGAGCCAGTGGCGCATCGCGGCCCGGGTGGGGCCGGACAGGGCGACCGTTTCGGTGGCGGGCGTGGTGTGTGGGTTGCGGTGCTGGGGGAGGCGGGTGAGGCGGATCGTGCCGCGGTGCAGGTCGACGTCGTCCGTGCGCAGGGCGCAGAGTTCGCCGGCGCGGCAGCCGGTGTCCAGCACGGTGCCGATGATGGCGAGGATCCGGCTGCGGGAGTCGGACCGGCCGGGGCGGGCCGAGTGTTCCAGGTGGCCGAGGAGGATGCTGCGCGGGCGGGCGGCGACCACGGGCCGGAGCGCGACCCGCGGCGGGTCGCGCTCCGGGAGCGTGACGGCGATGCCGGCTCGGGCGCCGAGGATGCGGAGGCAGTCCTCCCGGACGCGCAGGGACGCGGCTGAGGCTTGGCCCGGTCGGGCGGCGGGCTTGCGCCGCAGCAGGCCCCGCTCGGCGGCGGCGAGGTAGTCGGCGAGGGTGTCCGGCGCGAAGAGCTGGGCGAGTGAGCCGGCGGCCGTGGGCACGATCGCGCCCCGCTCCAGGGCGGTGCGCAGTTCGCCGGCGACCCAGCGCAGCTGCTTCGCCCGGGACATGCCGGTCGGCGGTTCGCAGGTGCGCTCGACGAGGGCGTCCAGCGCGTCGACCGAGGATGCTGCTGTCGTCGGGGCGTCCGCCATGAGGTCACCCTAGCGTGGGGTCGGGGCGGGTCGCCGGGCTCTTACCGGGGGAGGGGGCTCGGAACGCCTCGCAGGAGGTCTCGGGTCTAATAACTGGCTTGAAGCAAGATCGTCGCCGGGGGTGCGGGCGGCATGGTGGCCGCTTTCTCCGGCCTGCCCCATTCCGGTGGTGACCGTCCTTCGGCAACCGGCGAGGGGGCGCGCCAGGGCATTCGTTGGTTCTCGCGGCGGCACCCGGCGATGACTTCCCGGACTCCGCGAGTGCCCCGGTCGGATCTGATGGGCCGTCAGCAAACGCGGCATGGAGTCAGCGTTGGTCCTGTCGGACGTTGTCGCGGATGGTCGAACCGTGTCATGCGTCGAGTGCGGAAGCGAGTGCCGACGAGGGCACTTCGAGGTGAGCGCAGGGGTACTTCGGGTCGGGGGGGGGGGGGGGGGGGGGCCGCCCGGGGGGGGCCGCCGCGCTCGCCGGGGGGGCGGCCGCGGCCGCCGCCGCCACCGCCACCGAGGCGATCAAC
>NZ_JBSHBN010000050.1:31761-55466 GCF_053612025.1 Kitasatospora sp. NPDC054768 | reverse complement strand
GCTCCTGGGGGAGCAGCAGCCAGAGGGCCAGGTAGAGGAGGAACTGGGGGCCGGGCAGCAGGCAGGAGAGCAGGAAGATCAGCCGGACGGTCCACGGGGTCAGGCCGAAGCGTTCGGCGATCCCGGCGCAGACGCCGGCGATGACGCGGTTGTGGCGGGGACGGGCGAGGCGCGCGGTCATGGTGTTCTCCGTGTGGTGGCGGCCCGGTCCGGCCGGTCCGGCGGGCTGCTTCCATACTCCGTCGCCGGCGGCCCCCGGTCCTCCGTCCGGCAGGTGATTCTCCGCCCCGAAGGGTCACCGGGCAGGCGTAGCCGGACGTCGGGGTAGCCCTCAGGGTGACCCCGAGGGCCGAGGGCCGGAACGTGCGCCCGGGCCCGTCCGAAGGGGCCCGGCCGGCTCGGTAGGATGCTGCCGATCGCAGTCGGCCGGGGGGCGGACGAAGAGCCCGACTTCGTTGTGGAACAACCTCTCGCGCAAGCGATTTCACGTCCTGATGGGTTCTGTCCCGCATTCTCTCGTGAGGTTGAATTGCGCATTCGGCATCGCAGATTCCTGACCGCGACCGCCGCCGTCACGCTGGCCTCCGGCCTGGCCGCCGTCGAGGGCCCGGCCGTCCTCGCCGCGCCGCAGGCCGTCGCGGTGGTCCCGGGCACCCGGACCCGTCCCTCGCCGGTCACGATCACCTTCGGGGGCCTTCCCGGCACCGTCACGGCGGGTGGCGCGGCGGTGGAGTTCACCGCGACGCTCCGGAACACCGCCGACCACCGGCTGGACGTCCCGTCCTCGTTCTTCGGCCTCGCGGACACCGGCGCCGGCGCCGACGCCGGGCAGGGCCACTTCAGGCTGGAGTACCGGTCGCCCGGCGCCGCCCAGTGGCAGGACGCCAGGGTGAATGCCGGGGGCACCGGCGCCCGCTGGGTGCTCGACCAGCCCGCCGTGCTGTCGCTGGCGGCCGGCGCCGAGGCCGTCTACCGGCTGCGGCTCACCGTCACCGCCGACGCCCCTGCCGGGCGGGTGACGCCGGGCTTCGACTCCGTGGTCTCGGACCCGGCCCTGCCGCCGGAGCAGCGCACCACCGGTGCGGAGAGCGGCCACCCGGACCTGGTCGTCGCCCCGGCGGCGGCGCCGACCACCGTGCCGACCACGGCGCCGGCCACCCCGGCGGCCACCGTGGAGGTCGGGTTCGAGGGCGTGCCCACCTCGTTCACGGTGGGCGGGGAGGCGAAGCCGTTCACGCTGGTCCTCACCAACCGGAGCGGCAAGGACCTGCGGGTCGTGCCCGCGGCCGTGTTCCAGGGGGCGGCCGAACTCCCTTCGAGCACCGTCAAGTTCGAGTTCCGTGCCGTCGACGGGCAGTGGCGGGAGGCCACCTTGGCCGACAGCCCGGGGCACCCGGCCTGGCTGTGCCTCGGGCTGCGGACCGGGGACCGGAACGCCGACGTCATCGCGCTGGCGAAGGGCGGGAGCCGCACCGTCGAGGTCCGGCTGGCCTTCACCAGGGACGCGCCGATCCTGTTCGAGTCCCTGGTCGCCGTCGCGGACACCCTGCCGGAGCCGGGCGAGAGCGCGGCCGAGGCGGTCGGCGCCGCGGCCGACTTCATCACCGTGTCCGCGACGGGTCCCACCGCCAGGGCCGCTCCGGCGTTCCAGGACCCCGCCCCGGGCCCGGAGGCGCCGGAGCCGTCCGCCGCCCCGGTCGTCCCGGCGGCGGCCCCTCCGATGGCGCCGAGTCCGGCGACGGGCGGCTCGCGGGCGGTGGCCGCCCCGGCCGCCGACACCCGGCTGGCCTCCACCGGTGGCGGCACGGCCGCGGAGCCGATGGCGATCACCGGGGTGACCGCGATCGCCATGGGCGTCGGCACCCTGGTGGTGGCGCGGCGCCGCAACCGGGTGCGGGGCGGTGCCGGTAACCGACCCTGACGTGCCGGAAGGCCCGTCCGCCCCCGCTGTCGTGCGGGGACGGACGGGCCTTCCGGTGTGTACGAGCCGGTGGCGCGGTCAGCCGACCGGGTTCTGCGGCGGCTGCGGCTGCGCGTACGGGTTGTCCGCGACCGGCTGCGGGGGGACGCCCGGCTGGTACGGCGCGCCGCCCTGCGGCGGGGCGGGCGGAGCGGCCTGCGGCGCGACCGGGGGAACCGGGGCGCCGGCCGGCGGCGGGACGGGCGCGCCCGGCTGCTGGGCGTACGGGGCCTGCGGGGCGTTCGGGTTGAACGGGGCGTTCGGGTTGAACGGCGCGTTCGGGTTGAAGGCCCCCTGCGGCGCGTTGGGGGCGAACGCGGCGGCCGCCTGGGCGGACTGCTGCTGCTTGGCGTTGCCGCGTTCGACGAGCGCCTTCACCGAGGCGACGATCATGCCGACCGGCAGGATGAACACCTTGAAGAAGATGTAGTAGGTGCCGCCCTCGAAGACGAACGCCAGGTAGTAGGCGTACCCGAGGAAGCCGAGGCCGAGGACGACGTTGAGGACGCGCAGGCCGGCCTTCAGCCCGCCGGCGGCGGCCCCGAGGGCCACCATGATGACGCCGCTGAGCGCCAGCAGTACGACGTACCAGGAGAAGAGCGGTTCGGCGCTGAAGTCCAGATTGTTCAAAGCGGTTTCCTGGGGAAGGGAAGAAGAAAAACGGCAGGCGCCGTTCGGGGACGAGAGCGCACAGTACTAAAGGCGGCCGACATTCGTCGCCGCCTTTGTGTCACGGTGTCATTGCGCTGTGCCGCAGCGGCAGTCGACGAGGTGGGAAATGACGGATTTTGAGGTGCTGCGGGTCTTTTGCGGGCCCGACGGCGGGCACGGCAACGCGCTCGGCGTGGTGCGCGACGGCGCCGCCGTGCCGGGGCGCGCGGACCGGCAGCGGATCGCCCGCGAACTGGGCTTCAGCGAGACGGTGTTCGTCGACGACCCGGAACGCGGGGAGATCGACATCTACACCCCGTCGGTGCGCCTGCCGTTCGCCGGCCACCCCTGCGTGGGCGCGGCCTGGCTGCTCGGGGTGGACCGGCTGGTCACGGCCGCCGGCGAGGTGGCGGTGCGGCGCGCGGACGGGCTGACCCGGATCGCGGCCCGGCCGGAGTGGGCCCCGGGGCGCACGCTGCGGCAGTACGGTTCGGCGGCCGAGGTGGAGGCGCTGGAGGTGCCGCCGCCGGGGGAGTGGGTCTACGCCTGGGCCTGGCAGGACGCGGCGGTCGGCACCGTACGGGCCCGGGCCTTCCCCGGGCGGGGCGACGGGATCGACGAGGACGAGGCGACGGGAGCGGCCGCCCTGTTGCTGGCCGCGAGCCTGGGGCGGGCGCTGACCGTCACCCAGGGCCGGGGTTCGCAGCTGCTGGCCGGACCGTGCCCGGGCGGGCTGGTGGAGGTCGGTGGCCGGGTGGTCCGGGCCCCGGGGCCGGCTCAGCGGGCGGGCGGCGTCGGTTCGGCGTAGGCGCGCCGGCGGGCGGTGGGTGCGACGGCCGTGACCGGGGTGACGGCGGCCACCGGCGGCACGGAGAGCACCGGCATCCGGGGCGCCCGCGGCCGCCGGTCCCGCAGCAGGTGCCGCAGGCCGGGGACGAGCGCGAGGTGGGCGACGGCCACGCCGGCCACGGCGAGCAGGATGTGGTCCACGTTGAGGACGTGCCCGGGCGCCCAGGACGAGAGGAACTCCAGCGCGGTCGCCAGCAGTGCGGAGACGCCGGTGGTGCGCAGGAAGGAGGGCAGCCAGGGGGCCCGGAGCCGGCCGCCGGCCAGCGGCAGCAGGACCCCGAGCGGGGCCAGCAGCAGGAGTTCGCCGACCACCTGCCAGCCGCTGGAGGAGCGGAGCGAGGCGAGCGGCGTCAGGTTGGCGTCGTACACCCAGGCCACCGGCAGTGGTCTCAGCACCAGCCAGAGCGCCAGTGCCAGGTGGCCGGTGAGACCCGCCAGCCCGGCCAACCGGAGGGGACGGTGGACGGCCGCCGCCGGGCTGCTCTCGGTCCCCGCGCCGGAACGCTCCTCGCGTGTCCTGGTGCCATCTCGCTGCACGGGGGGAAGGACGTGGGCCGACGGCACGTCGGTTCCACACCCGGCGTGAACATTCCCAAGCGCGCCCCCCGAGTCCCGTCCGCGCCCTCCTTCCCGGCGGCCTACCGGCAGGGCGAGGTCGTCGGCATCGCGCCGAACACGTTGTCCGGCGGCGGGCTGACCTGCGTCACCGGGGTGGGCGACGGGCTCGGACTCACGGCCGCCTTGGTGCCACGGGTCGGGGTCACGGTCGGCGCCGGTCCCGGCGGGGTGGCCAGGGCCGCCGGTATGTGCGGCGTGGTCGGGCAGGCCGTCCGGCTGGCGGGCGCGCCGGCGTCGACCGGTACGGCGGTCGGCCGGATGCCGCAGCCGGAGACCAGCGCGAGCAGCAGCAGCACGCCGGCGCCGCGGCGCAGGACGGTACGGGGGACGGCGGTGTCGGTGGGGGCGGTCACGTGGTGTCCTTGTCCTCGGCGGCGTCGCCGGCGGGGCCGCCCTCGGCCCCGCCCGCTGACGGCGGAGGCGGCGGGGCCAGCGGCAGGATCAGGGTGAACACCGCGCCGACCTCCCCGTTCGCCGCCGTGATCGTCCCCCCGTGTATCTGCGCGTTGGCCATCGCGATCGACAGCCCGAGGCCGCTGCCCTCCGAGCGCGCCCGCCCGCGGTCCGCCTTGTAGAAGCGGTCGAAGACGTGCGGCAGCACGTCCTCCGGGATGCCCGGACCGCTGTCGGAGACCTCGACCACGACCGACTCCCCGTCCTGCCGGACCCCGACCCGCACCGGCGAGCCGCCGTGCTTCAGCGCGTTGCCGATGAGATTGGCGAAGACCACGTCGAGCCGGCGCGGGTCGACCACGGCCAGGATGCCGCGCGGGGCGTCCAGTTCGACCGCGTCGTACCAGGCCCGCCCGTCGATGCAGGACATGATCAGGTCGGCGATGTCCACCTCGTCGGCGACCAGCCTGGCGGTACCGGCGTCGAAGCGGGTCACCTCCATGAGGTTCTCCACCAGGTCGGACAGCCGCCGGGTCTCGCTGACCACGAGCCGGACGGCCGGCTCGATCATCGGGTCCAGCGACTCGGCCTCGTCCTCCAGGATGTCGGTCACGGCGGTCATCGCGGTCAGCGGGGTGCGCAGCTCGTGCGACATGTCGGCGACGAACCGCCGGCTCTGCGCCTCGCGCGCGCTCAGCTCCTCGACCTGCTCGTGCAGCGACTCCGCGGCCCGGTTGAAGGTCCGTGCCAGGTCGGCGAGTTCGTCCGAGCCCTCGACCTCCAGCCGGGTGTCCAGGTGCCCCTCGCCGAGCCTCCGGGCGGCGTCCCCGAGCCGCTTGACCGGCCGCAGCACGGTCGCCGAGGCGGCCTGGGCGAGCAGCGCCGAGCCGATCAGCGCGAGCAGCGTGGCGATGGCCAGCGACCAGCCCAGCGTGTTGAGGTCGGCCCGCTCGTTCTCCAGCGACTTGAACATGTACGCCGTCGGGCCGTTCGGCACCACCTTGGTGCCGCCGATCACGAACGGCCGGCCCTCCAGGTTCTGCCGCTGCCAGTACAGGTGGTACGGGTACGGGTTGTTCTCGGTGATCTCGCGCGGCTTGGCGACGGTGGACCGCAGCGCCGCCGGGACGTCCGCCAGTGTGAAGTTCGCGGGGTCGGAGGAGGCCGTGCACTCCGGGTGCGCCGCGTCGACCACCACCACGTCGTACGTCAGCCCGGAGCTGGCCACGTTGGACGCCAGCGCGGCCAGTTCCGGGCAGCTCGCGTTCAGCGGCAGCTCGGAGACGTTGCGGGTGAGCGAGACCCGGAAGTCGTTCAGCGCGGTGTCCTGGGCGCGCTTGAGCACCGCGTCGCGGTTCAGCCAGTACGCGATGCCGGAGGCCGAGACGGCGGCGAGCAGCGCGACGGCCGCGAACACCGCGATCAGCCGCACCCGCAGGGAGCGCAGCCGACGCCACCGGCCCGTCGGGAACCGCCGGGCAGTCGTCTGATGGTCAGTCACAAGAGCCTGTCGTGGTACGGGAGTTCAGGGGCGGGTGGGGCTGGTCGGAGGTGTTCGGGGTCAGGCCGGCGGGTCCAGCCGGTAGCCCACCCCGCGGACGGTGCGGATCAGCGTCGGCGCGGACGGCACGTCCTCGACCTTGGCCCGCAGCCGCTGCACGCACGCGTCCACCAGGCGGGAGTCGCCGAGGTAGTCGTGCTCCCAGACCAGCCGCAGCAGCTGCTGGCGGGAGAGCGCCTGGCCGGGGCGGCGGCTGAGCTCCAGCAGCAGCCGCAGTTCGGTCGGGGTGAGTTGGAGGTCCTGTCCGTCCTTGGTGACGGTCATCGCCGCGCGGTCGATCACCACGCTGCCGTAGGCAGAGGAGTCCGAGCTCTCCCGCTCGCCGCGCCGCAGCACCGCCCGGATCCGGGCGTCCAGCACGCGTGGCTGCACCGGCTTCACGACGTAGTCGTCCGCGCCGGACTCCAGGCCCACCACCACGTCGATGTCGTCCGAGCGCGCGGTGAGCAGGATGATCGGCAGCTGGTCGGTGCGGCGGATCCGGCGGCACACCTCGAAGCCGTCGATGCCGGGCAGCATCACGTCCAGCACGATCAGGTCGGGCCGCTGCTCCTTGAAGAGCCTCAGGCCGTCCTCGCCGGAGGCGGCGGTGGCCACGCGGTGGCCCTGGCGGGTGAGAGCGAGTTCGAGGCCGGTCCGGATGGCGTCGTCGTCCTCGATCAGAAGGAGGAAAGGCACGGCCCCATTTTGGCCCACCGGCCGCGCCGAATCACCCCCCGGATCACCCACCGTCCCTCCGGGAACCGGAACGGACGCCACCGGCGTCCGGTACGGAGGGAGGCGGTCCGGGATGTTCGGCCCCCTCCTGTGACACCCCTGTGACAGTCGGCGGACAGCGCCATCACAACCGGCGGGCAGGATTTTCCATGTCGCCGCAGGACAGCGGGCCGCAAGGCCGGCTGAAGGGCGGCTACCGGAACCGCTCGTACCGACCCAGGGGGCGCACGATGAACGCCATGCTTCAGACCCGGACCAACCCGGCTGTCCGCACCGCGCGTTCGTCAGCCACGTCCCACCGGACCCGGTACGAGGTCAGGACCGACGAGAACTCCGGTGCCGTGACCGTGCGGGGGTGCGCGCACAGCACCGGTGGAAACCCTGGCGCCCGTCGGGTGAGCGGCGGCGGCAGGACGGGGGAGCTGTACGGGATCGGCCGTCTGGGGAGTTCGGCCGACTCCGCCAGCACCCTCACGCTGCGGGGGATCCTCCCCGTCCGCGTCGAGGGCAAGGACGCCCCGGGGGGTAACCGGGGGACCGGGGGGAACGGTCTGCGGACGGTCGGTTCGGGGGAGCCGACCGGTCGTGAGGCCGCCGGTGCGACGCTGCTGCGGCTGAACCCCGCCGCGGCCCGCACCACCGAGGCGGGACAGGGAGGCGCGCAGGGGGAGCACCCGGCCGTCGCGGAGGACCACATCACGGAGTTCACCGCGTACGTGCGCGAGCGCCGCGCCTCCCTGTACGCCACGGCCTACCACCTGACCGGTGACCGCTACGAGGCCGAGGACCTGCTGCAGAGCGCGCTCTTCAGCACCTACCGGGCCTGGGGCCGGATCACCGACAAGGCCGCGGTCGGCGGGTACCTCCGCCGCACCATGACCAACCTGCACATCTCCGCCTGGCGGCGCCGCAAGGTCAACGAGTACCCGACCGAGGAGCTGCCGGAGACGGCCGGCGACACCGACGCGATGGGCGGCACCGAGCTGCGCACCGTGCTCTGGCAGGCGCTGGCGAAGCTGCCGGAGAACCAGCGCACCATGCTGGTGCTGCGGTACTACGAGGGCAAGACCGACCCGGAGATCGCCGACGTGCTGGGGATCAGCGTCGGCACGGTCAAGAGCAGCATCTGGCGCGCCCTGCGCCGGCTGCGCGAGGACGAGCACCTGAACAAGTCGGGCGACACCGTCCGGGCGTTCGGCGAGCTGGTCGCGTAACGAGGACTCCCGTCGGGGGACGGGAAGCGGACGGTCACGGTCCGGGGGCAGCGGCTCGGGGGAGCACGCCCGTGGGGGAGCCGAGGACCGTTCGGGGAAGGCGAAGGGCCCGGTGCGGGGGAGACGCACCGGGCCTTCGTCATGTCCTGGGTGTCACGGCCCCGCGGCGCGGGGCCGGTCCGGGCCGCGGGATCCGGCCCCGGGGTTCAGGCCGCGGAGAGCTCGGTGGTCCGGGCCGCGGCGCGGATCCGCCGCTCGGCCTCCGGGCCGGCGCACGCGTACGAGCCGAGCGCGACCTGCCGCCCGACGATGGACCGCTCGGCCCGCATCAGCCGCAGGCCCCGGCGCAGCAGCACCGGCAGCGACTTGCGGCCCTCCCGGACGTCCCGGCGCAGCCGGCGCCAGGCCGTGGTGAGCGCGCCGTTGCGCAGGCACAGGGCGTCGCCCAGCAGGCCCTGGTCGGCGCACTCGGCGGTGATCTCGGCGGCGAATATGCCTTCCGCGATGAACGCGCCCGCCCCGCCCAGCTCCAGGCCGCGGGTGCCGATCCGGCCGTTGTCCGGGATCGAGTACACCGGGACGTCCGTGCGCCCGTGCTCGTGCAGGGCGCGGATCGCGGCGACGGCCTGGTCGCGGTGCCAGGCCAGCGGGGAGTCCCAGTCGACGGCGCCGTCCGGCAGCCGCGGCAGGGTCGGGTCGTCCCCGTCCTTGTAGAAGTCGTCGAGCTGGAGCACCGGCAGGCCGCTGCGCTCGGCCAGCGAGGACTTCCCCGACCCGGAGGGCCCGGAGAGCAGGATCACCCGGGCATGCCCGGTCGGTGCGGGGTTCATGGGGGAGTCACTCACGGGACATCAGTCTGACGCATCCCGGCCGGTTGCCGAAACCGGTCGGCTCAGACCTTCTGCCGCGGCTTCGGACCGGCCAGGGCGGACCGGACCATCGGCAGGCAGCGGCTGTCCACCTGGAGGTACACCGGCTCCCCGCCTCCGGGCGGCCGGTACGCGGTGGCGGCCCAGTCCTGGTCGTGCCAGGTGTCGGGCTCGGGTTCGTGGAAGGTGCCCCCGACGGGCAGGTCGAGCGGGTCGGCGCCGCGCGCGCGGAAGCTCGCGGTGGCGGCTCCGGGGGTGATCCCCAGCGTCCCGTTGACGTAGCCGGGCCGTCGGCCGGGCCGGTCGGAGCGGGCCGAGCAGGGCAGCCGCACCGCCTTCCCGGCGGCCAGCCGGCGGCGGGCCCGGGCCACCCGCCACCGGCGCAGCACGCCGTCCGTGACGAGTGCCATCAGCTCGCCCAGTTCTTCCATCGCGCCCCCTCGGCCGGTTCCGTCCCGACGATCATGGTCCGGACGCGTACGGACGGGAAGCCCCGAAAGTCGGCCCGGGCGGCGACGAAAGTCGCGGGAACGCCGACGGACCCGCGCCAGGGGGGGAGAGGCGCGGGTCCGTCCAATGACCGTCCGGGCCCTGGGGGGGTGAGGGCACTGGGGACGGCCAGCTTGTGGAGTTGTTACGCGGAACGGGGAGGTCAGATCCCCATCGGGTGCCAGACCGTCTTCGTCTCCAGGAACGAGAGTAGCCGGTCCGTACCGGGCGCATTGGTCCAGTCCTGGGCGAACGGGTCCAGCACCGGACGGACTACCCTCTTCAGGGTATCCGCGGCGGCCGCTTCCAGCGGCTGCGGCGCGCCGGGACCGTCGACGGCGATGGCCCCGGTGAGGTCCAGCGCGTTGACGTCCTGGTGCGAGGCCAGGGTGGGGGCGATGTCCGCCGTCCGGCCCGAGACGATGTTGACCACGCCGCCCGGGACGTCCGAGGTGGCCAGCACCTCGCCCAGCGACAGCGCGGGCAGCGGGGCGTCCGCGGCGGCCGCGACCACGACCGTGTTGCCGGTGGCGATCGCCGGGGCGATCACCGAGACCAGGCCGAGCAGCGAGTGCCCGTACCCGGCCTGCGGGGCGACGATCCCGACCACGCCGGTCGGCTCCGGGGTGGAGAGGTTGAAGAACGGCCCGGCGACCGGGTTGGCGCCGCCCGCGATCTGGGCGACCTTGTCGGTCCAGCCCGCGTACCAGACCCAGCGGTCGATCGCGGCGTCCACCAGCGCGGCGGCCTTCTTCGGGCCGATGCCCTCGGAGACGGCCACCTCGGCGGCGAACTGCTCGCGCCGGCCCTGGAGCATCTCGGCCACCCGGTACAGCACCTGGCCGCGGTTGTACGCGGTGGTGCCGGACCAGCCCTTGACCGCCTTGCGGGCGGCCACGACGGCGTCGCGGGCGTCCTTGCGGGTGCCCAGCGGGACGTTGGCGAGCCACTCGCCCTTTGCGTCGGTCACCTCGTACACCCGCCCGCTCTCGGAGCGCGGGAACTTCCCGCCGACGTACAGCTTGTAGGTCTTGAGGACGTCAAGACGCTGGAAGGTCGTGTCAGACATCTCAGGCCTCGACATTCAGGTAGGGCTCCAGACCGTGGCGGCCACCCTCGCGGCCGTAGCCCGACTCCTTGTATCCGCCGAACGGCGAGGTGGGGTCGAACTTGTTGAAGGTGTTGGCCCAGACCACGCCGGCCCGGAGCCGGTTGGCCATCCAGAGGATGCGCGAGCCCTTCTCCGTCCAGATGCCGGCGGAGAGGCCGAACGGGGTGTTGTTGGCCTTCTCGACCGCCTCGGCGGGGGTGCGGAAGGTCAGCACCGACAGGACCGGGCCGAAGATCTCCTCCTGGGCGATCCGGTGGGCCTGGCTCACGCCGGTGAACAGGGTCGGCTTGAACCAGAAGCCGGTGCCCGGGAGTTCGCACGCCGGAGACCAGCGCTCGGCGCCCTCGGCCTCGCCGGCCTCGGTCAGCGCGGTGATCCGGGCCAGCTGCTCGGCCGAGTTGATGGCGCCGATGTCGGTGTTCTTGTCCAGCGGGTCGCCGACCCGCAGGGTGGCCATCCGGCGCTTCAGGGCGTCCAGCAGCTCGTCCTGGATCGACTCCTGGACCAGCAGGCGCGAACCCGCGCAGCAGACGTGGCCCTGGTTGAAGAAGATGCCGTTGACGATGCCCTCGACCGCCTGGTCGATCGGCGCGTCGTCGAAGACGATGTTCGCGGCCTTGCCGCCCAGCTCCAGCGAGAGCTTCTTGCGGGTGCCGGCCAGCTGCTTGGCGATGGCGCGGCCGACCGGGGTGGAGCCGGTGAACGCGACCTTGTTGACGTCCGGGTGGGAGGTCAGCGCGGCGCCGGTGCGGCCGTCACCGGTGACGATGTTGACGACGCCCTTCGGCAGACCGGCCTGGCGGCAGATCTCGGCGAAGCGCAGCGCGGTCAGCGGGGTGGTCTCGGCCGGCTTCAGGACGACCGTGTTGCCGGTCGCCAGCGCGGGCGCGATCTTCCACGCCAGCATCAGCAGCGGGAAGTTCCACGGGATGACCTGGCCGGCCACGCCCAGCGGCTTCGGGTTCGGGCCGAAGCCGGCGAAGTCCAGCTTGTCCGCCCAGCCCGCGTAGTAGAAGAAGTGGGCGGCGACGAGCGGCAGGTCGACGTCGCGGGTCTCGCGGATCGGCTTGCCGTTGTCGATCGACTCCAGCACGGCCAGCTCGCGGCTGCGCTCCTGGATGATCCGGGCGATCCGGAACAGGTACTTGGCGCGCTCGCTGCCGGGCAGCGCCGACCAGCCGGCGAAGGCCTTGCGGGCGGCGGCGACCGCGCGGTCCACGTCCTCCTCGGTGCCCTGGGCGAACTCGGCGAGCACCTGCTCGGTGGCCGGGTTGACCGTCTTCAGGGCCTCGTTGCCGGAGGAGTCGACGAACTCGCCGCCGATGAAGTGGCCGTAGGAGGTGGCGATGTCGCCCGCGGCGGCGGGGGACTCCGGGGCCGGGGCGTAGGCGAAGAGGCCGCCGGCGGGCTTGGCCACGGGCTCCTCGGTGTTCTTCTTCTTGGCCATGGTGATCAGTCCACCGTCACGTAGTCGGGGCCGGAGTAGCGGCCGGTGGCCAGCTTCTGGCGCTGCATCAGCAGGTCGTTGAGCAGGCTGGAGGCGCCGAAGCGGAACCAGTGCGGGGTCAGCCAGTCGTCGCCGAGGGTCTCGTTGACCATCACCAGGTACTTCATGGCGTCCTTGGTGGTGCGGATGCCGCCGGCGGGCTTGACGCCGACCTGGACGCCGGTGGCCGCGCGGAAGTCGCGGACCGCCTCCAGCATCAGCAGGGTGACCGGCGGGGTCGCGTTGACGGCGACCTTGCCGGTGGAGGTCTTGATGAAGTCGGCGCCGGCCAGCATCGCCAGCCAGGAGACCCGGCGGACGTTGTCGTAGGTCTGGAGCTCGCCGGTCTCGAAGATCACCTTGAGGTGGGCGGAGCTGCCGTCGGGGCGCTCGCACGCCTCCTTGACGGCCGTGATCTCGTGGAAGACGTCGAGGTAGCGGCCGGAGAGGAAGGCGCCGCGGTCGATCACCATGTCGATCTCGTCGGCGCCCGCGGCCACCGCGTCGGCGGTGTCGGCGAGCTTGACCGGGAGGGCGGCGCGGCCGGCCGGGAAGGCGGTGGCCACCGAGGCGACCTGGATGTCGGTGCCCTTCAGGGCGGCCTTCGCGGTGGCGACCATGTCCGGATAGACACAGATGGCGGCGACGCGGGGGGTGTTCGGGTCGGTCGGGTCGGGAGTCCTGCCCTTGGCGCACAGCGCGCGCACCTTGCCGACCGTGTCCGCGCCCTCCAGCGTGGTCAGGTCGATCATCGAGATCGCCAGGTCGATGGCGTACGCCTTCGCCGTGGTCTTGATCGAGCGGGTACCGAGAGCGGCGGCACGCGCCTCCAGGCCGACCTGGTCGACGCCGGGCAGGCCGTGCAGGAATCGGCGGAGCGAGGCCTCGGACGCCGCAACGTCCTGAAGGCCGCTGCCCGCAACGCCGGGGGCATTGGCTGCAACAGTGGACATAGTCACCAGGGCAGCATATCTACGCGCGTAGCAAACCGCTAGGGCGCTCGCCATTCGTGGCCGGACCGAGACCTCGGGGTGAGGGGCATGGGGCAGAATCGACGTCATGACCGATTCCGACGGCAAGCCCCACCAGGGCCCCGCCGCCCCCGACGGGGAGCCCGAGTACGCCGACCGCGTGTACCGCTCTGTCCCCGGTGTGATCTCCGGAGTGCTGCTGCTGGTCGTGGCGGCCTGGCTGATCGGCGACGCGGTGGTGAGCGGGACCGGGAAGACCCCGTACGTCTCGCTCGCGGCGGTGCCGGTGTTCGCCTTCCCGGTGATCGCGTACACGCTGCGCCCGGCCGTGACGGCCGGCCGCGACCGGCTGGTGGTGCGCAACCCGTGGCGGACCGTCGTCGCGCCGTGGGCCTCGGTGGACGCGCTGCGCGCCGGGTACTCGGTCGAGCTGCTCGCCGGCGGGAAGAAGTTCCAGCTCTGGGCCGTGCCGGTGTCGCTGCGGCAGCGCAAGCGGGCCACCCGGGCGCAGAGCCCCAGCGCCGCCGAGCACGCCTCCAGGACCGGCCTGGGGCTGGGCATGGCCAAGCGGACCAACCCGGTCGTCCAGGGCTCGCCCGACCCCACCCGCGCCTGGTCCGACCAGGTCACCGCCGTCCTCCAGGAGACGGCCGAGCGCAACGCCGCCCGACCCTCCGCCACCGGCCCGGTCGAGGTCCGCTGGTGCTGGTGGGTCATCGCCCCCACCCTGGCCGGCCTGATCGCGCTGATCACCGTCATCGCGGTCTGACCCCGCCGACCGCACGAAGGGGCCCGCCGGTCACGACCGGCGGGCCCCTTCACGTGTGCGCGGACGTCAGGCGGTGATGCCGGCGGCCTCGGCGAGGTCGTGCTTGACGGTGGCGAGGAGAGCGGCGGCACGCTCGCGGGCGGGACCGAGGTCGGCCGCGGAGGCGACCGGGAGGACGACCTCCAGGTAGCACTTGAGCTTGGGCTCGGTGCCCGAGGGGCGGACCACGATGCGGGCGGAGCGGACGCCCTCGCCGGCCAGGTAGTAGCGCAGCCCGTCGGTGGGCGGCAGGTCCGCGGAGCCGGCCGACAGGTCGTCGGCGCGGGTGACCCGCAGACCGGCCAGGACGGTCGGCGGCTGCTCGCGCAGCCGGCGCATGGCGTCGGCGATCAGCGTGAGGTCCTTGACCCGGACGGAGAGCTGGTCGGTGGCGTGCAGGCCGTGCTCCAGCGCCAGGTCGTCCAGCAGGTCGGCGAGGGTGCGGCCGGACTTCTTGAGCGTGGCGGCCAGCTCGGCGACCAGCAGGGCGGCGGTGATGCCGTCCTTGTCCCGGACGCCCTGCGGGTCGACGCAGTAGCCGAGCGCCTCCTCGTAGCCGTAGCGCAGGCCCTCGGCGCGGGAGAGCCACTTGAAGCCGGTCAGGGTCTCGGCGTAGCCCAGCCCCGCCGCCTCGGCGATCCGGCCGAGCAGGGTGGCGGAGACGATGGTGGTGGCGAAGGTGCCCTCGGCCTTCTTCGCGACCAGGGCCGAGCCGAGCAGCGCGCCGACCTCGTCGCCGCGCAGCATCCGCCAGCCGGCCGCGCCGGCGCCGCCGCCGGCCGCGTTGCCGTTGGCGGGGACGGCCACCGCGCAGCGGTCGGCGTCCGGGTCGTTGGCGATCACGATGTCCGGGCCGACGGTGGCGGCGGTGCGGAAGGCGAGGTCCATCGCCCCCGGCTCCTCCGGGTTGGGGAAGGCCACGGTCGGGAAGTCCGGGTCGGGCTCGGCCTGCTCGGCGACCACGGTGGGCGCGGGGAAGCCCGCCCGGCGGAACGCGGCGACCAGGGTGTCGCGGCCGACGCCGTGCATCGGGGTGTAGACCACCTCCAGGTCGCGCGGGCCGTGCTCGTCGACGATGGAGACGGCCCGGGTCAGGTAGGCCTCGACGACCTCCTCGCCGAGCACCTCCCAGCCCTCCTCGGCGCGCGGGACCTCGTCCAGCGAGCCGATCGCGTCGATCTCGGCGGCGATCCCGGCGTCGGCCGGCGGGACGATCTGCGAGCCGTCGCCCAGGTAGACCTTGTAGCCGTTGTCCTGCGGCGGGTTGTGGCTGGCGGTGACGGTGACGCCGGCGGCCGCGCCCAGGTGGCGGACGGCGAAGGCGAGCACCGGGGTCGGCAGCGGGCGCGGCAGCAGCGCGGCGCGCAGGCCGGCGCCGACCACCACGGCGGCGGTGTCGCGGGCGAAGTCGTAGGACTTGTGGCGGGCGTCGTAGCCGATGACGACCAGGTCGCCCAGGCCCTGCTGCTTGACGTAGGCGACCAGGCCGGCGGCGGCCCGGATCACCACGGCGCGGTTCATCCGCATCGGGCCGGCGCCGAGTTCGCCGCGCAGGCCGGCGGTGCCGAACTGGAGCCGGTCGGAGAACCGCTCGGCCAGCTCCGACCAGGCGAGCTTGGCGTCGGTCTCGGCCTCCGGGCCCTCGGCCAGGGCCAGCAGCGCGGCGAGCTCCTCGCGGGTCTGCGGGTCGGGGTCCTCGGCCAGCCAGGTCCGGGCCCGGGCGAGGAGATCGGGGTTGAGTGCCTGCGTCATGCCAGCTCCATCGGGAAGTGCGTCGGTGTGTCGGCCGGAGGTTCCGCGGTTGATCGGGAGGAGGGTTTCCGCTGTGACCGGAGGGTTCCGCAAGGAAAGGGGTCGCGCATGCGGACGGGGCCCACGGGAGGGCGTGATCAGCGGATCACGCCGCCCGTGGGCCCCGTCGGTCATGATTCTGCGCCTGGTGGGCGTCAGATCCGCTCAAGGACCTTCGCCAGCAGTTCGCCCATGCGCTCGGCGGAGGCCTTGCCGGCCTCCAGCACCTCGGCGTGGTTGAGCGGCTCGCCGGTCATGCCGGCGGCCAGGTTGGTGACCAGGGAGATGCCGAGCACCTCGGCGCCGGCCTCGCGGGCGGCGATGGCCTCCAGGGTGGTGGACATGCCGACCAGCTCGCCGCCGATCACCCGGGCCATGTTGACCTCGGCCGGGGTCTCGTAGTGCGGGCCGCGGAACTGGACGTAGACGGCCTCGTCCAGGGACGGGTCGACCTCGCGGCAGAGCGCGCGCAGGCGCTTGGAGTACAGGTCGGTGAGGTCGACGAAGTTGGCGCCGACGATCGGGGAGTCCGCGGTCAGGTTGATGTGGTCGCTGATCAGGACCGGCTGGCCCGGGGTCCAGCCCTGGCGCAGACCGCCGCAGCCGTTGGTCAGCACGATGATGCCGCAGCCGGCCGCGGCGGCGGTGCGCACGCCGTGGACGACGGTGGCGACGCCGTGGCCCTCGTAGTAGTGGTTGCGGCCGAGGAAGATCAGGGCGCGCTTGTCGCCGATCTTCACCGAGCGGATCGTGCCGGCGTGGCCGGCGACGGCGGGGGCGGGGAAGCCAGGGAGCTCGGTGACCGGGAACTCGGCCACGGTCTCGCCCAGGGCGTCGGCGGCCGGCACCCAGCCGGAGCCCATCACCAGGGCGACGTCGTGCCGCTCGGCACCGGTCAGCTCGCGCAGGCGCTCGGCGGCGGCCTGGGCGGCGGCGTAGGGGTCGGCGGAGACGACCGACTGAGGAGAAGCGTTCACGGGTCCGAGGATAGACGGGAATCGGCTACGCGCGTAGAAATTCCGCCGCGGCATGCCGGATCGTTACCCGGATGACCCGAAAACACAGCTCGGCGGTGGTTCCGGGCCGCCCGGTTCGTCGGTTCCCCCACAGACGGCGCTCCGCACCCTCCGTACCCGCACGCCCGGCGCGCGGCCCGCAGGCGCACGGAGCCCCGGGAATCCCTCAGCAGGGGCGGCGGCGCAGGTCCATCACGTAGTCGTGCGGGGCGCCGGCGCTCTCCGCGGCGTCGGCGATCAGGCCGAGGTAGCGGGCCGCGGGCAGGCCGCCCTCGTAGTCGTTGAGCACGTACGTCCAGACCGGGATGTCCCCGTCCAGGGTCTGCGCGCGCAGCTTGATCTTGCGGTAGATGCCGAGCTGGACGCCCTCCCAGCGGTCCAGGCCCTCCTCGTCCATGGGCGCGACGTCGTACAGCGAGACGAAGACCTGGTCCTTCTCGTCCTCGACCACGGTGGCCAGCGAGCCTTCCCAGCCGAGCTGCTCGCCGCCGAAGGTGAGCCGCCAACCGGCTAGCCACCCCGTGCCGCGCAGCGGGGAGTGCGGGGCTCGGCGGGTCATCTGCCGGGCATCGAGGTTGGTGGCATACGCGGCGTAAAGGGGCATGGGGGCCAGCGTAGCCCGGGCGGCGGGCGGGCCGGGGCTACTGGGCGAACGTACGGGAGCCCGGACCCCGGCGTGGCGGCCGTCCCGGCGTGCGGGACAATGGGGAGCGTGACTCGGATCGTGATCATCGGTGGCGGACCCGGCGGCTACGAGGCGGCGCTGGTGGCCGCTCAGCTCGGCGCGGAGGTGACCGTCGTCGACCGCGACGGTCTGGGTGGATCGGCGGTGCTCACGGACTGCGTTCCGTCGAAGACCCTGATCGCGACCGCGGAGGTGATGACCACCTTCGACAGCTCGTACGAGGAGCTGGGCATCCTGGTCGCGGACGACACTCCGCCGGTCGAGCAGGCGGCCCGGGTCATCGGCGTGGACCTGGGCAAGGTCAACCGCCGTGTGAAGCGCCTGGCCATCGCGCAGTCCCACGACATCACCCAGTCCGTCACCCGGGCCAGCGTCACCGTGCTGCGCGGCCGCGGCTGGCTCGGCGCCGGTGGGCAGGCCGCGGACGGCTCCCGCGAGGTGCTGGTGGACGCGCCCGACGGCACCGTGCAGTCGCTGCGCGCCGACGCCGTGCTGATCGCCACCGGCGCCCACCCGCGCGAGCTGCCGGACGCCCAGCCGGACGGCGAGCGGATCCTCACCTGGACCCAGGTGTACGACCTGGAGGAGCTGCCCCGCGAGCTGATCGTGGTCGGCTCCGGCGTGACCGGCGCCGAGTTCGCCGGCGCCTACCAGGCGCTCGGCTCCAAGGTGACCCTGGTCTCCAGCCGCGACCGGGTGCTGCCGGGCGAGGACCCGGACGCCGCCGAGGTGCTGGAGGACGTCTTCCGCCGCCGCGGCATGAACGTGATGGGTCGCTCGCGCGCCGAGAGCGTCAAGCGGATCGGCGACCGGGTCGAGGTCATGCTGGCCGACGGCAAGGTGATCGAGGGCACCCACTGCCTGATGGCGGTCGGCTCGATCCCCAACACCTCCGAGATGGGGCTGGAGGAGGCCGGGGTCAAGCTCAACGACTGGGGCCAGATCCAGGTCGACCGGGTCTCCCGCACCAGCGCCCCCGGCGTGTACGCGGCCGGTGACTGCACCGGCGTCTTCATGCTCGCCTCGGTGGCGGCCATGCAGGGCCGGATCGCGATGTACCACGCGCTCGGCGACGCGGTGCAGCCGCTGAACCTCAAGACCGTGGCCTCCAACGTCTTCACCGACCCGGAGATCGCCACCGTCGGCTACACGGCGGCCGACGTGGAGTGCGGCAAGATGGACGCCGTCGTGGTCAAGCTCCCGCTGCGCGGCAACCCGCGGGCGAAGATGCAGGGCATCCGGGACGGCTTCGTGAAGCTGTTCTGCCGCCCGGGCACCGGCATCGTGGTCGGCGGCGTGGTCGTCGCCCCGCGGGCCAGCGAGCTGATCCACTCGATCTCGCTCGCGGTGGACGCCAATCTGACGGTCGAACAGGTGGCCAGCGCCTTCACCGTCTACCCGTCCGTCTCCGGTTCGACCGCCGAGGCCGCCCGGCAGCTGCACATCCGCAAGCGGGCCGACGGCGAATCCTGAGCGTCCGGCGCACAGTTGAGGGCGGCCGCCGATCGGCGGCCGCCCTTCGCGCGGGCATGGCCGTCACCCGGACGGCGGGCGCGGTTCCGGGGGCATGGGCGGCGCGTATTCTACGGTCACGCGCCGCTCGTGCGTGAGCAATTCCCGCTACTAGCTGCAAACGCCTGAAAGCAGACGGTCACGCAGGTTACCGTCGGTTCTGTGTTTGCAGCAGAACGTCGCCAGTTGATCCTCGAAATGGTGCGCGCCAACGGAGCCGTCTCGCTCCGGGAATTGGCCCGCGTCGTCCAGACCTCCGAAGTGACCGTGCGCCGTGACGTGCGGGCGCTGGAGGCAGAAGGGCTCCTCGACCGCCGGCACGGCGGCGCGGTGCTCCCCGGCGGCTTCAGCCGCGAACCCGGATACCCGCAGAAGACCCACCTGTCCGCGGCGGAGAAGAGCGCCATCGCGGACCTCGCCGCCGGCCTGGTGGAGGAGGGCGACGCGGTGGTGGTCGGCGCCGGCACCACCACCCAGGAGCTGGCCCGCAGACTGGCCCGGGTGCCCGGGCTGACGGTGGTCACCAACTCGCTGCTGGTCGCCCAGGCGCTGGCGCACGCCAACCGGGTCGAAGTGGTGATGACCGGCGGCACCCTGCGCGGCTCCAACTACGCGCTGGTGGGCAGCGGCGCGGAGCAGTCCCTGCAGGGGCTGAGGGTCACCAAGGCCTTCATCTCCGGCAGCGGGCTGACGGCCGAGCGCGGGCTGTCGACGGCGAACATGCTGTCCGCGAGCGTGGACCGGGCCATGGTGCTGGCGGCCGCCGAGGTGATCGTCCTCGCCGACCACACCAAGCTCGGCGCGGCCGGCATGTTCCAGACCGTCGCCACCGACACCATCACCCGGCTGGTCACCGACGAGCAGGCCACCGCGGACGACGCCACCGTCCGCGAACTGGACGCGCTCGCCGACTGCGGGGTGCAGGTCGACCTGGCCCCGCTGGGCGCGGGCCCGAGCGGCGACGCCCCGGTGCACGGCACCGGCAGCGGCCCGGTGCACCAGACCCAGCCCGGCCCGATGGCCCGCCGCGGCGGCCCGCCCCCCGGCGGCGCCCCGCTGCCCGGCCAGCGCCGCCCCGGCGCGCACGGCGGACCGGTCGGCCCGGGCGGCATGCCGACCCGGCTGGCCGAGCTGGGGCTGCCGCGCGGGCGCTGAGCCCGCGGGGAGTCCGCGGGACGCGACCGGCGGACCCCGGAAACGCGACCGGTCCGCACGCCCCCGATGGGCGTACGGACCGGTCCGGGGGGACGGTGCCTCCCGCGGCGGCGTCAGTCCTTGATCTCGCAGAGCGCGGCGCCGCTGCTGACGCTCGCGCCCACCTCGGCCTTGAGACCGGAGACGGTGCCCGCCTTGTGGGCGTTCAGCGGCTGCTCCATCTTCATCGCCTCCAGGACCACGATCAGCTCGCCCTCGGCGACGACCTGGCCCTCCTCCACGGCGACCTTGACGATGGTGCCCTGCATCGGCGAGGCCAGGGTGTCGCCGCTGACGGCCGAACCGGCCTTCTTGGCGCCCACCCGGCGCTTGGCCTTGGCGGCACCCGCCGCACCGGCCGCCGGGGCCGTCGCGACGCCCAGCGAGGACGGCAGCGAGACCTCGATCCGCTTGCCGCCGACCTCGACCACCACGGTCTCCCGGGTCTCGGCCTCCTCGCCGTCACCGGCCGCGCCGGCGAACGGCGGGATGGTGTTGTCGAACTCGGTCTCGATCCACCGGGTGAAGACCTTGAACGGCTCGTCGCTGCCGTGCACCTCCGGCGCGAACGCCGGGTCGACGACGGCCGCCCGGTGGAACGGGATGGCGGTGGCCATGCCCTCCACCTTGAACTCGGCCAGCGCGCGGCGGGCCCGCTCCAGGGCCTGCTTGCGGTCGCGGCCGGTGACGACCAGCTTGGCCAGCAGCGAGTCCCAGGCCGGGCCGATGACCGAGCCGGTCTCCACGCCGGAGTCCAGGCGCACGCCCGGGCCGGACGGCGGGGCGAACAGCGTCACGGTGCCGGGCGCGGGCAGGAAGTTGCGGCCCGGGTCCTCGCCGTTGATGCGGAACTCGAAGGAGTGGCCGCGCACCTCGGGGTCGCCGTAGCCGAGCTCCTCGCCGTCGGCGATCCGGAACATCTCGCGGACCAGGTCGAGGCCGGTGACCTCCTCGGTGACCGGGTGCTCCACCTGGAGACGGGTGTTGACCTCCAGGAAGGAGATCGTGCCGTCCAGGGCGACCAGGAACTCGCAGGTCCCGGCGCCCTCGTAGCCGGCCTCCTTCAGGATGGCCTTGGACGCCCGGTACAGCTCGGCGTTCTGCTCGGCGGTCAGGAACGGCGCGGGCGCCTCCTCGACGAGCTTCTGGTGGCGGCGCTGCAGCGAGCAGTCACGGGTGGAGACGACCACCACGTTGCCGTGCTTGTCGGCCAGGCACTGGGTCTCCACGTGCCGCGGGTTGTCCAGGTAGCGCTCGACGAAGCACTCGCCGCGGCCGAAGGCGGCGACGGCCTCGCGCACCGCGGACTCGTACAGCTCGGGGATCTCCTCCAGCGTGCGGGCGACCTTGAGGCCGCGGCCGCCACCGCCGAAGGCCGCCTTGATGGCGACCGGCAGGCCGTGCTCCCGGGCGAAGACGACGACCTCGTCGGCGCCCGAGACCGGGTCCGGCGTGCCGGCCACCAGCGGGGCACCGGCCCGCTGGGCGACGTGCCGGGCGGTCACCTTGTCGCCGAGGTCGCGGATGGCCTGCGGCGGCGGGCCGATCCAGATCAGACCCGCGTCGAGGACGGCCTGGGCGAAGTCGGCGTTCTCCGACAGGAACCCGTAGCCGGGGTGGACGGCGTCGGCGCCGGAGTCGGCGGCCGCCCTGAGGACCTTGGCGATGTCCAGGTAGCTGGTAGCGGGGGTGTCACCGCCCAGCGCGTAAGCCTCGTCGGCCGCGCGGACGTGCAGCGCATCCCGGTCCGGCTCGGCGTAGACGGCGACGCTGGCGATACCGGCGTCCGAGCAGGCCCTGGCGACGCGGACGGCGATTTCCCCGCGGTTGGCGATGAGCACCTTGCGCACTGTGGCTCCCTTCTTGAACCTCGTTGAGTTTATGGATTCCTGGGCAGTACCGGCGAGTAGCCCCGGGTTGTGAACTATCCCACACGCTCGGTGATGGCTTTTCCGGCCCCTTCCGCGGCCCCGCGGACGACGCCGCAGGTCGGCGCCGGTCCCCCCGGATCGGGCGGGGCCACGGCGGGTGACCGGCCGGCGGCGTGGCGGGGAGGTGGCATCGGCCACAGTCTCGCGCGGACCGCTCAAGCGGCGCCTGAGCGGGCGCCTGGCCGCTGCAGCGCCTCGGCCGTCACGTCGGCCGCCACCTCGACCATGTCCGGCCCGTACGCCTCCGGATTGACCACCCGCAGGACGAGCGCGAAGGTGCCGTCCTGCCCGTACCTCCGGGCGAGTTCGCGGTGGTGCGCGACCAGGTGGCGCACCCCGGCCTGGTTGGCGACGCCGGTCTGGCCGGCGACCAGGAACACCGGGCGGCCGCCGTCCGGGGTGGAGATCCGGGCGAGCAGGGCGTGCGCCTGGTCGCGGTCGGCGGTGTAGTCGCGCTCGCCCACCACGATCACGTTGCTGCCGGGACCCGGCCCGGAGGTGACGAGCACGCCGGGCAGGGCCCAGGCCAGGTGCGCGGCCATCCGCTCGTTGCTGACCGGACCGCCCAGGCACAGCTCGGTCTTGGCGCCCAGGCCGCGGTGCGCGGCGTCGTGGGCGACCAGTTCGGGACGCGCCCCGCACTCCTCGACCAGCCCGGCCAGCCACATCAGCGCGTAGGCGTCGCGCCGGGTCACGGTGTGCGCGTGCGAGCCCGTCCCGATGCTGCGCGGCACCACGATCAGGCACTCGCTGCCGCTCGGCAGCCCGAAGAACGCCCGCACCCGTTCGACCTTGCGGCGCCGCCGCAGCACCTGGGCCAGCCAGCCGAGGACAGCGCTGATCGCACTGGCCACCAGGCCGAGCACCACGTTGAGCACGCTGTCGGTCATCTTCCGCGCCCCTCCCCGTTCGGACGCCGGTCAGCTTAGGGCGACAGGGGCGCGGTGCGGCAGGTCAGTCGGCCCACAGATCGGTGATGCGCACGCCCAGGTCGGCGAGCAGCCGGCGCAGCAGCGGCAGGGAGAGGCCGATGACGTTGCCCGGATCGCCGTCGATGCCGTCGATGAACGGCGCCGAGCGGCCGTCCAGGGTGAACGCCCCGGCCACGTGCAGCGGTTCGCCCGAGGCCACGTACGCGGCGACCTCGGCGTCGTCCGGGGTGCCGAAGCGGACGGTGGTGGAGGCGGTGGCCGAGGACTGCCGGCCGGTCGTGGTGTCGATCACGCAGTGGCCGGTGCGCAGCACGCCGGCGCGCCCGCGCATCGACTGCCAGCGGGCCAGCGCCTCGGCGGCGTCGGCGGGCTTGCCGAGGGCCCGGCCGTCCAGTTCCAGGACGGAGTCGCAGCCGATCACCAGCTCGCCGTCGGCGAGTTCGGCGGCGACGGCCTTCGCCTTGGCCTCGGCCAGCACGAGCGCGAGTTCGGCGGGGGTGGCGGCGGTGATCGCGTCCTCGTCGACGCCGCTGACCACCACGCGCGGGTCGAGGCCCGCCTGGCGCAGCAGCCCGAGGCGGGCGGGGGAGGCGGAGGCGAGGACGAGGGCGCGCTGGTCGGTCATGCCCACCAGGGTAGGGGGTGCTCCTATCCGCCGTTCGGGTGAACGGTTCAGCTGAAGGGCTGGGAGAGCATCATCAGCACGGCGCCGACCAGCACCAGGACGGCGATCACCTTGCCGGCCCGCTGCATCCGCTCCTGCATCCGACGGGCCTCGGGCGAGGGCTCGTCACGGGGATCTGACCAGAGCACCCGTCCAGAGTGCGCCGCGCGGGGCGCGGGCGCCTGAGTATCCGTACTCAGGTTCCGGGCGGAGCGGGCGCCCGGGAACACGCGGAGCGGGCGGCCGGCGGGGCCGGTCGCCCGCTCCGCACGGCGGGTGTCAG
>NZ_JBSHBN010000050.1:0-31751 GCF_053612025.1 Kitasatospora sp. NPDC054768 | reverse complement strand
CGGGGGGGGGGGGGGGGGGGGGGCCCGCCGGCCCCGGGGGGGGGGGGGGGGGGGGCCCCCCCCCCCCCCCCCCCACGGCGGGTGTCAGTGCGCCCAGCCCGAGGTCCGCCAGGCGTTCACGGCGGGGCGGACGGCGGGGCGGTGCAGGCGGGCGCGGTCGTTCCAGGGGGACGCCGGGCCGGCACCGGCCAGGCGCGCCGCCTCGGCGGCGGCCTGCGCGGCGGCGGCCCGGGCCTGGACCACCGCCAGGACGGTGGCCAGCTCCTCGGGGGTCGGCTGCCCGTGCAGTACGTGGATCGGGGACATGGCTGCTTCTCTCCCGACAGGGACGGGGCCTACAGGGGGATGTTGCCGTGCTTCTTCGGCGGCAGCACCTCGCGCTTGCCGCGCAGCGCCCGCAGACCGCGGACGATGTGCCGGCGGGTCTCGCTCGGCGCGATCACCGCGTCCACGTAGCCGCGCTCGGCCGCCAGGTACGGGTTCAGCAGGGTGTCCTCGTACGAGGCGATCAGCTCGGCCCGCTTCTCCTCGACGGTGCCGGCCGCCTCGGCCTCGGCGATCTCCCGGCGGTGCAGGATGTTGACCGCGCCCTGCGCGCCCATCACGGCGATCTGCGCGGTCGGCCAGGCCAGGTTGAGGTCGGCGCCCAGGTGCTTGGAGCCCATGACGTCGTACGCGCCGCCGAAGGCCTTGCGGGTGATCACGGTGATCAGCGGGACGGTGGCCTCGGCGTAGGCGTAGATCAGCTTGGCGCCGCGCCGGATGATGCCGTCCCACTCCTGCTCGGTGCCGGGCAGGAAGCCGGGCACGTCGACGAAGGTCAGCACCGGGACGTTGAACGAGTCGCAGGTGCGGATGAAGCGGGCGGCCTTCTCGCTGGCGTTGATGTCCAGGCACCCGGCCAGGTCCATCGGCTGGCTGCCGACGATGCCGACGGACTGGCCCTCGACCCGGCCGAAGCCGGTGATGATGTTGCCCGCGTACAGCGGCTGGGTCTCCAGGAACTCGCCGTCGTCGACGATGTGCTCGATCACCGTGCGCATGTCGTACGGCTGGTTCGCCGAGTCCGGCACGATGGTGTCGAGTTCGAGGTCCTCCTCGGTGACCGTGAGGTCGGCCTGCTCGGGGTAGGACGGCGGGTCGCTCAGGTTGTTGGACGGCAGGTACGAGAGCAGGCTCTTGACGTACTCGATCGCCTCCTTCTCGTCGGCGGCCAGGTAGTGCGCGTTGCCCGACTTGGCGTTGTGGGTGCGCGCGCCGCCCAGCTCCTCCATCGCGACGTCCTCGCCGGTGACGGTCTTGATCACGTCCGGGCCGGTGATGAACATGTGCGAGGTCCGGTCGGCCATCACCACGAAGTCGGTGATCGCGGGGGAGTACACCGCGCCGCCCGCGCAGGGGCCCATGATCAGCGAGATCTGCGGGACGACGCCGGAGGCGTGCACGTTGCGCCGGAAGATCTCGCCGTACAGGCCGAGCGAGACCACGCCCTCCTGGATCCGGGCGCCGCCGGAGTCGTTGATGCCGATGACCGGGCAGCCGGTCTTCAGCGCGAAGTCCATCACCTTGACGATCTTCTCGCCGAACACCTCGCCGAGCGAGCCGCCGAAGACGGTGAAGTCCTGGGCGAACACGGCGACCTGGCGGCCGTCCACGGTGCCGTAGCCGGTCACCACGCCGTCGCCGTACGGCCGGTTCTTCTCCTGGCCGAAGTTGGTCGAGCGGTGCCGGGCGAACTCGTCGAACTCCACGAAGGAGTCCTCGTCCAACAGTTCCGCGACCCGCTCGCGGGCGGTCAGCTTGCCCTTGGCGTGCTGCTTCTCCACGGCCTTCGCGGAGCCGGAGTGCACCGCCTCGTCCAGCCTTCGCCGCAGGTCGGCGAGCTTGCCGGCGGTGGTGTGGGGGTCGTACGACGCCTCGGTCATCCGGTGGCTCTCCCTGATCCATGGCCGCGACCTGTTCGAGTGCGCGCGGGGCCGGGTGGTGGGCCCGCGCATGAGGGCAGGGCGGCGCTACGAACTACCGCTGGGTAGCGTAGCCAGCGCGGAGGGCGATGCGGCACGTCCTGGCGTCATGACCATCGACACAGTTCTGTTGACGGGTGTTCTGCGGGACGATGGGGCGGCCTGCGTCCCGGATCGGTCCTAGGGTTTTCCCATGACCGCACCCGAGACCCCCCGCCGCAGCGGACTGCGCGGCTTCGGCCACGCCGGACCGTCGCCCTGGACCGACCTGGACCGTCCGCCGCTGGACGAGGAGGCGCTGCGCCACGACCTGCTCGTCCCGGGCGGCCTGTGGACCACGCTGGACGTCGTCGCCGAGACCGGCTCCACCAACAGCGACCTCGCCGCCCGGGCCGCGGCGGGCGCCGCCCAGGGCGCGGTGCTGGTGGCCGAGGCACAGAGTGCCGCCCGCGGCCGGCTGGGCCGGCAGTGGACCGCCCCGCCCCGCTCCGGGCTGTTCCTGTCCGTGCTGCTGCGCCCCGAGGGGGTGCCGGTCGAGCGGTACGGCTGGCTGCCGATCCTGGCCGGGGTGGCCGCGGCCAGCACGCTCGGCCGGGTCGCCGGGGTCGAGGTCGGCCTGAAGTGGCCCAACGACCTCCAGACGGAGATCGACGGCGCGGAGCGCAAGCTCGGCGGCATCCTCACCGAGCTGTCGGGCGGCGCGGTGGTGGTCGGCATGGGCCTCAACGTCTCGCTGCGCACGGAGGAACTGCCCGTCCCCGCCGCCGCCTCGCTCGCGCTGGCCGGCGCCTCCACCACCGACCGGGGCACCCTGCTGCGCGCCCTGCTGCGCGAGCTGGCCGAGCTGTACCGGGAGTGGACGGCCGCCGCGGGCGACCCGCACGCCAGCGACCTGCTGCGCGCCTACGCGGACCGCTGCACCACGCTCGGCCGCCGGGTGAAGGTGCACCTGCCGGGCGACCGCGAGCTGGTCGGCGAGGCGGTGGCGGTGGACGGCGACGGGCGGCTGGTGGTCCGCACGCCCGACGGCGTACGCCGGGCGGTCGGTGCCGGGGACGTCGTCCACGTGCGCCCCGAGGCCCGCTGAACGGCAGTCTTCACCACCCCTTGACCCGGGCTGATGCCCCGGATCCGACGATTCCGTGCGAACATTCCACCTGGCAGCGGTGTGAGGCGCGCCACTGTCCGCCCGGGTGGCGGACGGCGCGCCCGGACCGGTAGGACACGAGGCGAGTGCGGCGATCGCACGGGGACGGACCGGTGGCAGAGGACGGCAGCAGCGGCGCGACGGCGGGCAGCAACGACCCCACGGTCGCGCTCGAACTGGAACGCCTGATCCTGGACGCGCCGCGCCGCTACACCCCGTACCAGGCCGCGCGCGCCGCCGACGTCCCGATGGAGCTGGCCACCCGGTTCTGGCGCGCCATGGGCTTCCCCGACATCGGCCAGTCCCGCGCGCTCACCGACGGCGACGTGATCGCGCTGCGGCGCCTGGCCGGCCTGGTGGAGTCCGGGCTGCTCAGCGAGTCGATGGCGATCCAGGTGGCCCGTTCCACCGGCCAGACCACGGCCCGGCTGGCCGGCTGGCAGATGGACACCTTCCTGGAGAACCTCACCCAGTCCGTCGAGCCCGGGCTGACCCGGGCCGACGTCGCGTACCCGCTGGTCGAGCTGCTGCTGCCGGAGCTGGAACAGTTCCTGGTGTACGTCTGGCGGCGCCAGCTGGCGGCCGTCACCGGCCGGGTGGTGCAGGCCGCCGAGGACAACGAGATCACCAGCGGACGGCTCGCCGTCGGCTTCGCCGACCTGGTCGGCTTCACCCGGCTGTCCCGGCGGCTGGAGGAGGAGGAGCTCGGCGAGCTGGTCGAGACCTTCGAGAACACCTGTTCGGACCTGATCGCCGGCCAGGGCGGCCGGGTGATCAAGACGCTCGGCGACGAGATCCTCTACGTCTCCGAGGACCCGGCGACCGCCGCCGAGATCGCGCTGAGCCTGATCGAGGCGCTGGCCGGGGACGACACCATCCCGCCGCTGCGGGTCGGCATGGCCTTCGGCACGGTCACCTCGCGGATGGGCGACGTCTTCGGCACCACCGTCAACCTGGCCAGCCGGCTGACCTCGATCGCCCCCAAGGACGCGGTGCTGATCGACGGCGAGTTCGCCGCCGCGCTGGAGCAGAACGGCAGCGTCGCCCCGGCCGACTCGGAGGGGCCGGGCCTGGCCGAGGCGCTGTCGGCCGCGGTCGGGATGCCCGCCTCCGGGCTGCCGATGCCGGGCCCGGAGGCCGGGGCCCGGTTCCACCTGCAGCCGATGTGGCGGCGGCCGGTGCGGGGGCTCGGACTGGTCGAGCCGTGGCTGCTCACCCGGCGGCTGAAGGCCGAGTAGCGCTCCGCCCGCGGGGAAGGCGAATAGCGCTCCGCCTGCGGGGAAGGCGTGGGGGCGGAGAAGCCGTCCGCGGTGCGGAGGTCCGTGGGCGCGCTCTCCGGCGATGGGTGCGGCTCTCCCGCGGCGGGTACGGCTTTCCGGGTGCCGAACGGTTGAAACCCGTACGGTCGGCTGCGGGTCCGTCCGGGCAAACGGGGCATAAGCGAAGGAAACCGCCATAGTCTTGGTGCAAGCGGCCGGTCGGCGGGGGTCTGGCAGGACCGAGCACAGGGAGCGAGGCGAGCCGGTGAGCAGCGAGGCGATCATGACGGACCGCGACTGCGACTGCGGCCGTCCGCGGAACCCCGACCCGCTGCCCGACCTGAGGCTGCAGTCCGTGGTCGAGCTCGCCCAGGACATGGCCGCCGCGCTCACCCCGCTGGAGGCCGTCCGGGCCGCCGCCACCCGGGCCACCGAGGCGCTCGGCGCCACCATGGCCGCCGTCTCGGTCTGGGACCGGGAGTCCGGCCGGCTGCGGGTCCTGGTCAACCACGGAGAACTCGCCCCGGGCGAGGAGGAACTGCCCGAGGACGAGTCGTACCCGGTCGCCGACTTCCCCGAGATCGTCACGTACCTGGAGGAACGCTGGACCACCGGGCGGCTGCCGCGCGCCTGGCTGCAGACCGCCGAGAACAGCGAGCCGCACGCCGGGCACGCCCACCCGACCGCCGGCGCGTACTGCCAGGAGCGCGCCGCGGCGCTGCGCCGGCGCGGGCGGGCCTGCTGCGTGGTCGCGCCGATCGTGCTGCACGGCCAGGCCTGGGGCGAGCTCTACCTCGCCCGGTCGGCCGGGATGCCCGGGTTCACCGAGGGCGACGCCGACTACGCGACGCTGCTCGCCGCCCAGGTCTCGGCCGGGCTGGCGCAGACCGAGCGCCTCGCCGACCTGCGCAGGCTCGCCTTCTCCGACCCGCTCACCGGCCTGGCCAACCGGCGGGCCGTCGACGCCCGGCTGGAGAGCGCGCTGGAGGCGCACAACCGGGACAACACCGTGGTCTCCCTGGTGGTCTGCGACGTCAACGGACTGAAACGGGTCAACGACCAGCTCGGCCACGAGATGGGCGACCGGCTGCTGGAGCGGTTCGCCCACCAGCTCTCGCTGGCCGCCGCCAAGCTCCCCGGCAGCCTCGCCGCCCGGCTCGGCGGCGACGAGTTCTGCCTGCTGGTGGAGGGGCAGAAGGCCGACGAGGTGGTCGCCGTCGCCGAGGAGCTGTGCGCCCGGGCGCTCGCGCTCTCCGAGGGCGAGGGCGTGGCCTGCGGCGTCGCCTCCACCGGGGACTCGATCGGGCCCGTCACCACCCCCGACCGGCTGTTCCGGCTCGCCGACGCCGCCCAGTACCGGGCCAAGGCGGCCCGGGCCGCCCACCCGGTGGTCGCCGGGCGCAGCCACGGCCCCGGATTCTCGCCCGACCCCACCGTGCTGCTCGCCGACGCCGCCGACCCGCACCACCGGGCGGACGGGCGGCGCGGGCCGAACGGCCGGGCCGGGGCGGGCGACCGGCGGCGGTTCCGCGGCGCCGCCCACAGCGCCGACCCGGGGCAGCTGCTCACCGCCGTGCTCGCCTCCCTCGACCGGGCCGCCGCGGCCCGGGCCGTCCACCCGGCGGACACCCTCGGCAAGCTGGTCGTGGTCGCCGAGGCCGCCGCCCGGTTGCTGGACGCCGTCGGCTGGTGGGTCTCGTACGTTCCGCCGGGCTCCCAGTTCATGCGCACCGCCCAGCACGCCGTCTACCGGATGACCAGCGGCCCCGCCAACGCCCGCGCCGAGACCCAGCGGGCCCGGATCGAGGCCCCCGACGCGGTCTTCGACCTCCGGCACTACCCGATGACCCGCCGCGCCGTGCGCGGCGGCGCCTTCGCCCTGCGGTCGGGTGCGGCCGGCAACGACCCGGCGGAGGAGGCGATGCTCGTCGTCTCCGGCTACCGGGGCATGGTCGCGGCGGGCGGCCAGAACCCGGCCGGCGGCTGGCTGGTGGAGCTCTTCGCCGACGACGCCACCCTGCCGCTGGGCCAGGCCGCCTGCGCCATGCGGGCCCTGGTCTCGGTCGCCCTGGCGGGCCCGGCCTCGCCGCCGGCGGTCTGAGGCGGCACCCCCGGTCGGGGCCCGTCGGCGGACCCGGTGACGGCGCCCCGGGCACCTCGCCGTCGGCACGGCTCCCGCGGTGGGTCCGGCGGGCCGTACACCCGGCCCGCCCTCGTGCCGCTGCTCCGCGTGCCGGTCGCGGTGGTGGCCGTGTGCTGGTTCAGGCGCCGCGGCCGCCGTCGGCGGCGGGCGGGTTGAGCGCCCGGAGGGCGGCGTCGACCAGGAGGTCGGCGTGCTCGTGGGTGAGCGGGCCGAGCCGGAACTGCCAGCGGTAGTTGAGCGGACCGTAGAAGAGTTCGACGGCCAGGTCGAGGTCGGCGTCGGGGGCGATCTGGCCCGCCTCGCGGGCACGGCGGAGGCGGTCGCGGGTGACCTCCAGCAGCGGGTCCAGCAGGCGGGTGCGGTACTCGGCGTGCAGCGCGGGGTCGTTGAGGATCTCGGCGAGGAGCGCGCGGAAGGTGCGGTCGGCGCCCGGGTCGGCGAGCTCGTCGCTGGTGGGGCGCAGGACGGCGCGGAGGTCGGCGGCGAGGTCGCCGGTGTCGGGGAGGGCGAGGCTGCCCTCGTGCTCGCCGGCGGCGAGGAAGGCGTCGAAGACCACCGCCCCCTTCGAGGGCCACCACCGGTAGATGGTCTGCTTGCCGACGCCGGCGCGGGCGGCGATCGCTTCGATGGTCAGCTTGCCGTAGCCGACCTCGGCGACGAGTTCGGTGGCCGCGGTGAGGACGGCGGCGCGGGCGCGCTCGCTGCGGCGGGCGGGGTCGGGGGCGGTTCTGGAAGCCATGGGAAAAATTCTATGCGCAACAGCGAGACGAACCGTATTGTCTTCTCAAGCAACCGCGAGACGGTCCGTCTCGTCTTCATCGCTGCCCCGGAGGTGCCCGTGAACCGCCCCGCACACATCCTGATGGTCTCCATTCCGGCCCATGGCCACGTCAACCCCAGCCTCGCCGTGATCACCGAGCTGGTCGCCCGCGGCCACCGGGTCAGCTACGTCAACGACCCGTCCTTCCGGGAAACCGTCGAGTCCACCGGCGCCGCCTTCGTCCCGTACCCGACGAAGCTGCCGCTCGCCGACGACCCGGACGGCTGGATGGAGGATCCGGTGGCGATCCAGGAACTGTTCCTGGACGACGCGCTCTCCATGTGGCCCGTCCTCCTGGAGGCCTTCGCCGACGACCGGCCCGACCTGGTGCTCTGCGACATCGCGGGCTTCGCGGCCCGGGCGCTCGGCGAGCGGCTGGGGGTGCCGGTCGTGCAGCTGTCGCCCACCTTCGTCGGCTGGGAGGGCTTCGAGCAGGACCTCGCGGAGGTGTTCGAGGCGATCCGCACCGGTCCGGGCGGCGCCGAGCACTACCGCCGGTTCGCCGACTGGCTGGCCGAGGCCGGTGCGGCGCAGCGCGACGTGGACGCCTTCAAGAACCGCCCGGAGCGGGCGATCGCCCTGGTCCCGCGCGCCCTGCAGCCCAACGCCGACCGGGTCGACGAGCGGCGGATCAGTTTCGTCGGGCCCTGCTTCGGCGACCGCGCCCACCAGGGGCGGTGGGAGCGGCCGGCCGGCGCCGAGAAGGTGCTGCTGGTCTCGCTGGGCTCGGCCTTCACCCACCAGCCCGCCTTCTACCGGGCCTGCGTCCGGGCCTTCGGCGAGCTGCCGGGCTGGCACACCGTGCTCCAGATCGGCAGCCACACCGACCCGGCCGAGCTCGGCGAGGTGCCGGACACCGTCGAGGTGCACCGGTGGGTGCCGCAGCTGTCGGTGCTCTCCCAGGCGGACGCCTTCGTCACCCACGCGGGCATGGGCGGCTCCAGCGAGGGGCTGTTCCACGCCGTGCCGATGATCGCGGTGCCGCAGGCCACCGACCAGTTCGCCAACGCGGACGCCCTGGTGGGGCTCGGCGTCGCCCGTCGGCTGGACACCGAGCAGGCCACCGCGGAGGCGCTGCGCGCCGCCCTGCTGGAGCTGGTCGGCGACCCGGCGGTGGCCGAGCGGCTGCGCGAGCTGTCCGCTGCCGGGCGGGCCGAGGGCGGCACCGCCCGGGCGGTGGACCTGATCGAGGCCGAGCTCGTGAGGTGAACTCGTGAGGTGAAGCGGAGGCGGCCCGGGGGCCGCGGTGTGCGGCGCCGGTCCGGAGGGCGGAGAATCCGGATGGCGAGCACCTGTTGTCATATCTTCATTCACCTGATGTGATGGTGTATATGGATATGCACAGTGCTGTGGCCCCCGACGCTCCGCTGGTCCTGGTCGGCAAGGCCGACGTCAGCGCGGAGGACGTCCTCGCCGTCGCCCGGGGCAACGCCCGGGTCGAGATCGGCCCCGACGCGCTGGCCGAGATGGCGGTCGCCCGCGCGCGGATCGACGCCCTCGCGGCCGAGCCGCGCCCCGTCTACGGCGTGTCGACCGGCTTCGGCGCGCTCGCCGTGCGCCACATCAGCCCCGAGCTGCGCGCCCAGCTGCAGCGGTCGCTGGTGCGCTCGCACGCCGCCGGCATGGGGCCGGCGGTCGAGCGCGAGGTGGTCCGCGCGCTGGTGTTCCTGCGGATGAAGACGCTGGCCTCCGGCCGAACCGGCGTCCGGCCGCTGGTCGCCCGGACCATGGCCGCCCTGCTCAACGCGGGCATCACCCCGGTGGTGCGGGAGTTCGGCTCGCTCGGCTGCTCCGGCGACCTCGCGCCGCTGTCGCACTGCGCACTGGTCCTGATGGGCGAGGGCACCGCCACCGGCCCGGACGGCGTGGAGAAGCCCGCCGCCGAACTGCTCGCCGCCGCCGGGATCGAGCCCGTCGAGCTGCTGGAGAAGGAGGGCCTCGCCCTCATCAACGGCACCGACGGCATGCTCGGCATGCTGGTGATGGCCATCGCCGACCTCCAGCGGCTGTTCACCACCGCCGACATCACCGCCGCGATGAGCCTGGAGGCGCTGCTCGGCACCGAGAAGGTGCTCGCCCCCGAGCTGCACGCCCCGATCCGTCCGCACCCGGGCCAGGCGCTGAGCGCCGCCAACATGCTCGCCGTCCTCAAGGACTCCGGCCTCACCGGCCACCACCAGGACGACGCGCCGCGGGTCCAGGACGCCTACTCGATCCGCTGCGCCCCGCAGGTCGCCGGCGCCGGCCGGGACACCCTGGAGCATGCCCGGCTGGTCGCCTCGCGCGAACTGGCCGCCTCGGTCGACAACCCGGTGGTGCTGCCGGACGGCCGGGTGGAGTCCAACGGCAACTTCCACGGCGCCCCGGTCGCCTACGTGCTGGACTTCCTCGCCATCGCCGCCGCCGACCTCGGCTCGATCTCCGAGCGCCGCACCGACCGGCTGCTCGACAAGGCCCGCTCGCACGGCCTGCCGGCCTTCCTGGCCGACGACCCGGGCGTGGACTCCGGCCTGATGATCGCCCAGTACACCCAGGCGGCGCTGGTCAGCGAGAACAAGCGGCTCGCCGTCCCGGCCTCGGTCGACTCGATCCCCTCCTCCGCGATGCAGGAGGACCACGTGTCGATGGGCTGGTCGGCCGCGCGCAAGCTGCGCCAGGCCGTGGCCAACCTCGGCCGGATCCTCGCCGTCGAACTCACCGCGTCCGCCCGGGCGCTGGAGATCCGTCAGCAGGCCGACGCGTCGGGCCGCGTCGCCCCGGCCACCGCGGCCGCCATGGCCGCCGCCCGGGAGGCGGGCGTCGGCGGCGCCGGCCGCGACCGCTTCCTCTCGCCCGACCTGGAGGCCGCCGCCGAGCTGGTCGCCTCCGGCGAGCTGGTGCGGGCGGTCGAGCGGGTCACCGGCCCGCTGGCCTGAGCCCCGGCCGGCCGGGGTCGTGGCGTCGCCGCGGAGTGACGGGGGCTCAGTCCCAGTCGCTCCGCGGCGAGCGCTCCGCGCGGTCCCGGCGGTTGCGCAGCTCGCCCAGGGCGGCCGCCAGGTTGACCCCGACGATGCCCGCCCAGCAGACCACCAGACCGGCGAAGCCGCCGCTCTCCGGGCTGCCCGCGATCGCCGTCAGCGGGATGCCGAGGACCAGCGAGGTCACCGCGAGCCCGGTGTTGGAGCGCTTGCCCCAGCCCGAACGGCGGGGCTGCCCCCGGTGGGGGGACCGCGGCTCGTAGTCGTCCAACCGCTGGGCCACCGAGCGCTCGACCCGGGCGTCCAGCCGGGCGTCGAGCCGCTTCATGAAGGAGTCGACGAGTGCGTCCTCGTACTCCTTGCCGAGCTCCTTGCGGGCCTGGAGGGTGGCGTCGAGGTCGCGCCGCAGTTCGTCCTGACGAGTGTCCATGGAACCAGGGTGGGGCCGCCGGGGCCCCCGGTCCATCCGTTCGGAGGAGGAATCCGGGCGGGCTCAGGGACAAATCAGGGTTACCCCGACCCGGTTCGGCCGACCGCCGGACCGCCCGACCGGTCCGACCGGTCCGACCCGCGGGGCGTCCCACCGGACGTCCCGCCGTACGAGACGTCTTTGCCAGGTGCGGCCCGCTCCTGCACAGTCGTCGTCCGACCCCCTCGCACCCGGAGGTACCGCTGATGACCGCCACCGACGAGACCGGCAGCGTCGGCCCCTCCGCCCGGCTGCTCCAACTGTTCGAGGGGCACCGGCTGACGCCGACCCAGCGCCGGATCGCCCACTCGCTGGTGCGGCACGCCACCGAGGCGCCGTTCCTGTCCAGCGTCGAGGTCGCCGAACTCGCGGGCGTCAGCCAGCCCTCCGTCACCCGCTTCGCGGTCGCGCTCGGGTACGACGGCTACCCGGCGCTGCGCAAGCAGCTGCGCGAACTCGGCGGCGGCGAACAGGCCGCGCCGGAGACCCCGGACGACGCGGTGCGCAACGAGCACCAGCAGGCCGTGCTCGCCGAGATCGCCCACCTGCGCCACCTCGCCGAACTCCTCGCCGACCCGGAGCCGATCACCCGGGCCGCCCGGCTGCTCGCCGCCTCCCGCCCGCTGCCGGTGCTCGGCCTGCGGGCCGCCTCGGCGCAGGCGCGCGGCTTCGCCTACTTCGCGGCCAAGGTGCACCCGGACATCCGGCTGCTGGACGAGGGCGGCAGCATGCTCGCCGACCGGCTGGAACAGGCCCGGGCGGCCGGGGCCAGCGCACTGCTCTGCTTCGCGCTGCCGCGCTACCCGCGGGAGCTGATGGACGCGCTGACGGTGGCCCGCGAGTGCGGGCTGACGGTGCTCACCGTGGCCGACAGCGCCTTCGCGCCGGTCGCCAAGCTGTCCGACCTGATGCTGCCGGCCGCCGTCGGTACCGGGCTGGTCTTCGACACCGCGTGCGCCCCGATGATGCTCGGCCGGGTGCTGCTGCAATCCATGTGCGACGAACTGCCGGGCGCGGAAGCCCGGTTGGAGGCGATCGAGCAGTCGGCGGCGGCGCGCGGCCTCTTCCTGGAATGAGCGTGGAACAAGCACGGCCCGGAACGGCGGCGGGGGAGTAGCCGTCACAAACCCGGGCATCCCCTCCTGCAGGGGGTGCCACCCATGCACGTGATCCACGAGATGAAGTTCGTCGCCCGCCTCTCCTCGGGCGCCGACGAATGGTCCTGCCCCGCCTGCGGACGCCGCGTCACCCTGCGGCGCCTGCCCGAACCCGAACTGACCGTCCTCGACCCGGGCGACGAGTCGGCCGTCCACGTCGGCGTCATCGAACCCGACGCCCGCGCCGTCGCGGCCGCCGAGAAGTACGGCCTCGGCCCCGTCCAGAACATCCCCCGCCCGCCGTCCCCGCCCGCCCCGGACGCCGACGACCGCCGCTGGCTCGCCGAGATCGGCATCGACTGGGACGGCGGCGCGGCGGCCTGACCCGGCCGCGCGGCGCGTACAGCGGAAGGCCGGAGGTGTCCAGCTCGGCGGGCGGCGGCGCGGGCAGCGGGACGGCCTCGCCGTACGTGCCGTGCAGGACGCCGCCGATGATCTCGACCCGCAGGCCGGTGCGCCGCTCGACCTCTTCGGCGGTGCGACGCAGCCTGCCGGAGCGTGCCGGAACAGCTGCCATGGCGTCCTCCGCTGGGCCGATCGGCTGACGCTTCCGGTCGCAGGCTACTGGCGACAGGCGTTCCGGTTCGGGCGTTGATCGGATGGTTTCGGGGTCTGGTCGAAAGCCGACTGTTTAGTTATATTCAATCGAACATAGCTTGAATGAATCCATCCGCAGGGAGGCCGAACTATGGTGCAGCAGGCGAGCGGGCCGCGTGAGGTGCGCGCGGCGCGTGGGACGGGGCTGACGGCGCAGGGATGGCAGCAGGAGGCGGCCCTGCGGATGCTGATGAACAACCTCGACCCCGAGGTGGCCGAGCACCCGTCCAAGCTGGTGGTCTACGGCGGCACGGGCAAGGCCGCGCGGGACTGGCGCTCCTTCGACGCCATGGTGAGGACGCTGGAGGGCCTGAAGCAGGACGAGACCATGCTGGTCCAGTCCGGGCGGCCGGTCGGCGTGATGCAGACCCACGAGTGGGCGCCGCGCGTGCTCATCGCCAACTCCAACCTGGTCGGCGACTGGGCCAACTGGGAGGAGTTCCGCCGGCTGGAGAGCCTCGGGCTCACCATGTACGGGCAGATGACCGCCGGCTCGTGGATCTACATCGGCACCCAGGGCATCCTCCAGGGCACCTACGAGACCTTCGCCGCCGTCGCCAACAAGCGGTACAACGGTTCGCTGGAGGGCACCATCACCCTCACCGCCGGCCTCGGCGGGATGGGCGGCGCCCAGCCGCTGGCCGTCACCATGAACGGCGGCGTGGCGATCTGCATCGACTGCGACCCGTCCCGGATCTCCCGCCGGATCGAGCACCGCTACCTGGACGTCGAGGCCAAGAACCTCGCGCACGCGCTGGAGCTGGCCACCGCGGCCCGCGACAAGAAGCAGCCGCTCTCCATCGGCCTGCTGGGCAACGCCGCCGAGCTCTTCCCGCAGCTGCTCGCGATGGACGCGCCGATCGACATCGTCACCGACCAGACCAGCGCCCACGACCCGCTGAGCTACCTGCCGATCGGCGTCGCCTTCGACGACATGGCCACCTACGCGGCCGAGAAGCCCGCGGAGTTCACCACCCGCTCGCGCGAGTCGATGGCCAAGCACGTCGAGGCCATGGTCGGCTTCCTGGACCGCGGCGCCGAGGTCTTCGACTACGGCAACTCGATCCGCGGCGAGGCCCAGCTGGCCGGCTACGACCGCGCCTTCGCCTTCCCCGGCTTCGTCCCCGCGTACATCCGCCCGCTGTTCTGCGAGGGCAAGGGCCCGTTCCGCTGGGCGGCCCTGTCCGGCGACCCGCAGGACATCGCCAAGACCGACAAGGCCGTGCTCGACCTCTTCCCGGAGAACGAGTCGCTGCACCGCTGGATCAAGATGGCCCAGGAGAAGGTGCACTTCCAGGGCCTGCCCGCGCGCATCTGCTGGCTCGGCTACGGCGAGCGCGACAAGGCCGGCGAGCGTTTCAACGACATGGTCGCCTCCGGCGAGCTGTCCGCGCCGATCGTCATCGGCCGCGACCACCTGGACTGCGGCTCGGTCGCCTCCCCGTACCGGGAGACCGAGGCGATGCTGGACGGCTCGGACGCGATCGCCGACTGGCCGCTGCTCAACGCCATGGTCAACGTGGCCTCCGGCGCCTCCTGGGTCTCCATCCACCACGGCGGCGGCGTCGGCATCGGCCGCTCGATCCACGCCGGTCAGGTCACCGTGGCCGACGGCACGCCGCTGGCCGGCGAGAAGATCCGCCGGGTGCTCACCAACGACCCGGGCATGGGCGTCATCCGGCACGTCGACGCCGGCTACGACCGGGCGGTCGAGGTCGCCGACGAGCGCGGCGTGCGCGTCCCCATGGGTGAGCTGTGACGGTTCCGTCGTTCGAAGAGATGTGGGCGGAGCTGCTCCCCGTGGGCCGCTCCGCCTCCTCCGGCGGCTACCGCCGCTTCGCCTGGAACTCCGCCGACGCCGAGTGCCGCGCCTGGTTCGAGCAGCAGGCCCGCAGCCGCGGCCTGACGTACGAGCTGGACCGCAACGGCAACCAGTGGGCCTGGCTGGGCGACCCGAACGGGCAGGGGGCGGTCGTCACCGGCTCCCACCTGGACTCCGTCCCGGACGGTGGGGCCTTCGACGGCCCGCTCGGGGTGGTCTCCTCCTTCGCCGCGCTGGACGAACTGCGCGTCAGGGGAACGGAGTTCACCAGGCCCCTGGCGATCGTCAACTTCGGCGACGAGGAGGGCGCCCGCTTCGGGGTGGCCTGCATCGGCTCCCGGCTGACCGCCGGGGTGCTGTCCCGCGAGGCCGCGTACGAGCTGCGCGACGCCGACGGCCTGCGGCTGCCCGACGCGATGGAGAAGGCCGGCTACGACCCGACCGCGATCGGCGCGGACGACGACCGGCTGGCCCGGATCGGCGCCTTCGTCGAGCTCCACGTCGAGCAGGGCCGCTGCCTCGCCGAGGGGCAGCCGGTCGGCGTGGCGGGCGCGATCTGGCCGCACGGCCGCTGGCGGTTCGACTTCCACGGCGAGGCCAACCACGCCGGCACCACCCGGATCGAGGACCGCCGCGACCCGATGCTGACCTACGCCAACACCGTGCTCGCCGCCCGCAAGAAGGCCAAGCTGGCGGGCGCGCTGGCCACCTTCGGGAAGGTCGCGGTGGAGCCCAACGGCACCAACGCGATCGCCTCGCTGGTGCGCGGCTGGCTGGACTCCCGGGCCGCCGACGAGCGCACCCTGACCGAGCTGGTCGCCGAGATCGAGCGGGCCGCCGCCGAGCGCGGCGAGCGCGACGGCGTCCGGGTCGAGCTGACCCGCGAGTCCTACACCCCGGTGGTGGACTTCGACGGGCCGCTGCGCGACCGGCTGGCCAAGCTGCTGGACGCCCCGGTGCTGCCCACCGGCGCGGGACACGACGCCGGCATCCTGGCCTCCGCGATCCCGACCGCCATGCTGTTCGTGCGCAACCCCACCGGCGTCTCGCACTCCCCGGCCGAGCACGCCGAGCAGGCCGACTGCCTGGCCGGGGTCGCCGCCCTCGCCGACGTACTGGAGGACCTGGCGTGCCAGTGAACGAGCACGTGCGCTACTGGGCGCAGTACGCCTGGCTGCCGCACGACAACGGGCCGGTGGTCGAGCCGGACGTGCTGATCACCACCGGCCCCGGCGGCACGATCGCCGCCGTCACCCCGGACAGCGGCCCCTGCCCGCCCGACGCCGTCCGGCTCGACGGGCTGCTGCTGCCCGGTCAGGCGAACGCCCACTCGCACGCCTTCCACCGGGCGCTGCGCGGGCACGTCCAGGTCGGCTCCGGCACCTTCTGGACCTGGCGCGACACCATGTACCGGTTCGCCGGCGCGCTGGACCCGGACCGCTACCTGGAGCTCGCGACCGCCGTCTACGCCGAGATGGCGCTGGCCGGCATCACGGCCGTCGGCGAGTTCCACTACCTGCACCACGCGCCCGGCGGCGCCCGCTACACCGACCCGAACGCGATGGGCGAGGCGCTGATCGAGGCCGCCGCCCGGGCCGGCATCCGGATCACCCTGCTGGACACCTGCTACCTCTCCTCCGGCTTCGGCGCCGAGCCGACCAAGCCGCAGCTGCGGTTCAGCGACGGCGACGCGGAGGCCTGGGCGGTCCGGGCGGACGCGCTCAAGCCGCGCGAGCACGCCCGGATCGGCGCCGCCGTCCACTCGGTGCGGGCCGTCCCGGCCGAGCAGCTGGGCACCGTCGCGCACTGGGCGTCGGTGCGCGGGGCGCCGCTGCACGTCCACCTCTCCGAGCAGACCGCCGAGAACGACGCCTGCCTGGCCGCGCACGGCGTCACCCCGACGAGGCTGCTCGCCGACCACGGCGCGCTCGGCCCGCGCACCTCGGCCGTGCACGCCACCCACCTGACCGACGAGGACGTCCGGCTGCTCACCGACTCCTCCACCACGGTCTGCATGTGCCCCACCACCGAGCGGGACCTCGCGGACGGCATCGGCCCGGCCCGCCGGCTGGCCTCGGCGGGCTCCCCGATCACCCTGGGCAGCGACAGCCACGCGGTGATCGACCCGTTCGAGGAGGCCCGCGCGCTGGAGCTGGACGAGCGACTGCGCACCCGCACCCGCGGCCACTGGACGGCGAACGCGCTGCTGCGGGCCGGGACCGAGGACGGCCACGCCTCGCTCGGCTGGCCGGAGGCCGGACGGATCGAGGCCGGGGCGCTCGCCGACTTCACGGTGATCGCGCTGGACACCGTCCGCACGGCGGGACCGCCGCCCCGGCTCGGCGCCGAGATCGCGGTCTTCGCGGCCTCGGCGGCGGACGTGCGGCACGTCGTGGTCGGCGGCCGGCACGTCGTCCGGGACGGCGTGCACCGGCTGGTGGCCGACGTGCCGGGCGCGCTGCGCTCCGCGATCGGCGCGCTGGACTGCTGACCCGTTCCCTGAACCCCCTTCGGAAGGCCTTGTCGTGACCACCAGGAACCCCAGGACCACCTTGATCACGGGCATCGGCAGCCTGGTCACCAACGACCCCGGGCAGGGCACCGGGCCGCTCGGCCTGCTGACCGACGCGGCCGTGATGGTCGACGGCGGCACCGTCGCCTGGGTCGGCCCGGCGGCCGACGCCCCGGCGGCGGACGAGCGCTTCGACGCCGGGGGCCGGGCCCTGCTGCCCGGCTTCGTCGACTCGCACGCCCACCTGGTGTTCGCGGGCGACCGCACCGCCGAGTTCAACGCCCGGATGTCCGGGCAGCCGTACACGGCGGGCGGCATCCGGACCACGGTGGCGGCCACCCGGGCGGCGAGCGACGCCGAACTGGACGCCAACCTGGCCCGGTTCGTCCGGGAGGCGGTGCGCCAGGGCACCACCACCATCGAGTGCAAGTCCGGCTACGGGCTGACGGTCGAGGACGAGGCGCGCGCCCTGCGGATCGCCGCCGCGCACACTCCGGAGACCACCTACCTGGGCGCCCACGTGGTCGCCCCCGAGTACGCCGGGGACCCGGCCGGGTACGTCGACCTGGTCACCGGCGAGATGCTGGACGCCTGCGCCCCGCACGCCCGTTGGGTGGACGTGTTCTGCGAGAAGGGCGCCTTCGACGGGGAGCAGGCCCGGGCGATCCTGACGGCCGGCATCGAGCGCGGCCTCACCCCCCGGGTGCACGCCAACCAGCTCTCGTACGGGCCCGGCGTGCAACTGGCCGTCGAACTGGGGGCCGCCTCGGCGGACCACTGCACCCATCTGACGGACGAGGACGTGGCGGCGCTGGCGGGCTCGGCGACGGTGGCGACCCTGCTGCCGGGGGCGGAGTTCTCCACCCGGGCCGAGTACCCGAGCGGGCGCCGGCTGCTGGACGCGGGCGCGGTGGTGGCGCTGTCCACCGACTGCAACCCGGGCTCCAGCTTCACCAGTTCGATGGCGTTCTGCATCGCGGTCGCGGTGCGGGAGATGGGGATGACCCCGGACGAGGCGGTCTGGGCGGCCACCGCGGGCGGCGCCCGGGCGCTGCGGCGCACGGACGTCGGCGTGGTCGCGCCCGGGGCCCGGGCGGACCTGCTGCTGCTGGACGCGCCCTCGCACGTCCACCTGGCCTACCGGCCGGGAGTGCCGCTGACGGCGGCGGTCTGGCGGGCGGGTGTCCGCGAGCTCTGAGGACACGTCCGTGGAAGGCCCGCCCCCGGTCCTGCGACCGGGGGCGGGCCTTCGCTCATGCCAGGCCCAACGAGCGTCGCAGGAAGTGCAGTTCGTGGGTCAGCAGGTGCTCGACCACCGCCTCGTCGGTGGGCCGGTGGCCGGTGGCGCGCAGCGGGAGGACCTCGTGCGGGCGGCCGGCGGCGAGCAGGGCGGCGGACAGCCGCAGGGTGTGGGCCGGGTACACGTTGTCGTCGGCGAGGCCCTGGATCAGCAGCAGCGGGCGGTCGAGCTTCGGTGCCTCGGCGATCAGCGAGCCGCGGTCGTAGTGCTCGGGGTGCTCGTCGGGGTGGCCGAGGAAGCGCTCCTGCCAGTGGGTGTCGTAGAACCGCCAGTCGGTGGGCGCGGCTCCGGCGGAGGCGGCGTGGAAGACGTCCGGGCGGCGCAGTACGGCGAGCGCGGCGAGGTAGCCGCCGTAGGACCAGCCGCGGATGGCGACCCGGTCGAGGTCGAGCAGCCCGGGCCGCAGCCGATCGGCCGCCCGCAGGCCCTCGACCTGGTCGTCGAGGGCGGGTCCCGCCTTGTCGCCGTGGATCGCCTTGTCCCAGCGCGGCCCGCGCCCGGGGGTGCCGCGGCCGTCCACCACGAGGACCGCGAAGCCCTGGTCGGCGAACCACTGGGAGACCTGGTCCCACCAGAGGCCGCCGGTGGTGGCCTTCTGCACGGCGGGTCCGCCGTACGGGTCGAGCAGGACGGGCAGCGGGCCGTCCCCGGGGCGGTGGCCGGCGGGCAGGAAGAGCGTGGCGCGCAGCTCGCGCGGGCCGAGCCGGAGCGGTTCGGGTGCGGCGGCGCGGACCGGCGGATCGGCGCGGGAGGCGAGCGGCAGCGCCGGGCGGCCCTCGCGCAGGACGGTGGAGCGGCCACCGGGGTGGCCGGGGGAACGGGTGGTGAGGACCAGCGTGCCGCCGCGCCGCACCCCGGTGTGCAGGCCGGGGCCGCTGCTGAGCCGTCGTGGTCCGGTGTCCGGTCCGTACGTCCAGAGGTGGGTCTCGGTGGGTTCGTCGGAGGCGGTGAACAGGATCTGCTCGCCGTCCGTCCCGAGCACCGCGCGCAGCTGGAGCCCGGGCGGGGTGACCGGCTTGCCGTCGACGGTCAGGTGCCGGGTGTCGTCCAGGTCGGCGGTGTCCACCAGGGCGCCGCCCCCGGTGCGGGCCGGCAGGCCGGGGAGCAGCTCGATCCAGTGCGCGTCCTGCCGCTCGGCGAGCACCCGGGTGGCGCCGTCCGGCCCGATCGCCAGGGTGCGGACGGTGCGCTGGTCGCGGCTCTGCACGGCGGCGTACGGGCCGTGGCCGTCCCAGCCGGCGGCGGTGAGGTACTCGAAGGCGGCGCGGTCCCAGCGGACCCCGGTGTCCGTGCCGTCGAGGCCGAGCAGCCGCAGCGAGACCTCGGCGTTGGCGGTGCCGGCCAGCGGGTAGCGGACGGTGCGCGGCGGGCGGTGCGGGTCGGCGGGGTCGGCCAGGAAGAGGCGGGCGAGCGGGCGGTTGTCGACCCGGGCGACCAGCAGTGCGGTGCCGTCGGGGGACCACCAGTGGCCGCGGTCGCGGAACATCTCCTCGGCGGCGACGTACTCGGCGAGCCCGTAGGAGACGTCCTCGGCCTCGGGTTCGGCGAGCGGACGGTCGTCCGTGCCGTCGACGCCGACCACCCGCAGGGCGCCAGCGGCGACGTAGGCGATGCGGCGGCCGGTCGGGTCGAGCCGGGGGTCCTGCGGCGGGCCGGGGACGGGGACGGCGCGGACGGTGCCGCGGGCGGTGTCGGCCAGCCACAGGGCGCCGTCCAGCGCGAAGGCGGCGAGCGCGCCGGCGGCGTCGGTGCTGTACGCGGCGATGCCCTCGGCGGCGCCCAGCACGGCCGGGTCCGCGATCAGCCGTTCCTCGCCGGTGGCGGTGTCCAGTGCCCAGAGGCAGGCGAGCGGGTCGGTGCCGGACCGGCCGCGCAGGAAGAGCACGGTGGTGCCGTCCGGCGAGGGCTCCGGCTGGACGGGGGCGCCCAGGGTGAACCGCCGGGTGCGGGCCAGCTGACGGGGTAAGGAGGGGGTCGTCATGCGGGGCACCATAGGCACGGCCGCCGGGCCCGTGTCGAGCGCGAAACGCCCGGCGGCGGCCTCGGCGGCCTCGGCGGCCTAGGAGACCCGGGGCGGCCCGGGTGGCCGGGGTGGCCGGGGCGGAGGACGGGCGGGGCCGGGAAAAGACGGCCGGGGCCGCCGCGGATCTCAGGAATCCACGGCGGCCCCGGAGTCGTGAGCCGTAGGCCGGTCCGTCAGCGCACGTCGCCCATGAGGGCCTGGACGCGCTTGCGGTAGCCGAAGACGGCGAGCCCGGCGAGGACGGCGAGCGACGCCTGCATCGCGATGATCCCGTTGCCGTCGAGGTTGACGCCGGCCAGCGAGAGCAGGCTGGTGGTGCAGTCACCGGCGGTGACGGCGAGGAACCAGACGCCCATCATCTGGGAGGCGTACTTCTGCGGCGCCATCTTGGTGGTGACCGAGAGGCCGACCGGGGAGAGGCAGAGCTCACCGATGGTCTGGATCAGGTAGATCGAGACGAGCCACATCGGGGAGACCATGGTGCCGCCGTCCGCCATGTTCATCGGGATGATGAAGATGAAGAACGAGGCGCCGACCAGGACCAGGCCCATCGAGAACTTCACGATGGTGTTCGGCTCCTTGTTGCGGCGGGAGAGCCACAGCCACAGCCAGGCGAACACCGGCGCGAGCGCCATCACGAACAGCGGGTTGAGCGACTGGTACCAGGTGGCCGAGAAGCCGAGGCCGAACAGGCTGTCCGCGGTCTTCTTGTCGGCGAACAGGGAGAGGGTCGACCCGCCCTGGTCGTAGATCATCCAGAAGATGGCGGCCGCGGCGAAGAACCAGATGTAGGCGGACATCTTGGACTGCTCGCCGGCGCTGAGGTCCTTGTCGCGCTTGATCCGGACCAGCACGGCGATCGGGATGAGCAGACCGGCGAGGGTGAGCGGGACGAGGGCCCAGTTCAGGGTGTAGACGCCCAGCCCGACGATCACGGCGTAGAAGACGGCGGTGGCGGCGACGGCGATGCCGGCCTTCACCAGCAGGCTGTTGCGCTCCGCGGGCTTGAGCGGGTTGGGGACCTTGCTGCTCTTGGGGCTCAGGTGGCGGCTGCCCAGCAGGAACTGCACCAGGCCGAAGGCCATGCCGACCGCGGCGATACCGAAGCCCAGGTGCCAGCTGTACTCCTTGCCGATCGTTCCGATGATGAACGGGGCGACGAAGGCACCGAGGTTGATGCTCATGTAGAAGACGGTGAAGCCACCGTCGCGGCGCGGGTCCTCGGGGCCGTTGTAGAGCTGGCCGACCATCGTGGAGATGTTGGCCTTCAGCAGCCCGGAGCCGAGCGCGACGAGGAGCAGGCCGAGGAAGAACGCCGCCTGGCCCGGGACGGCCAGCGCGATGTGGCCGAACATGATCACGAAACCGGCGATGGCGACGGTCTTGCGGGCGCCCCAGACCCGGTCACCGAACCAGCCGCCGGGGTAGGCCATGAGGTAGACCATCGAGACGTAGACGGAGTAGATCGCCGTCGCCGTCGTCGCCGTCATGGCGAGGCCGCCGCCCTGGCTGCCCACGGCGGCGTCGGCGCCACCGGAGACCAGGTAGTAGATGAGCAGGGCGCGCATGCCGTAGTAGGAGAAGCGCTCCCACATCTCGGTCATGAACAGGGTGGCAAGACCTCGGGGGTGCCCGAGGAAGGTCTTGCCGCCGGGAGAGGCCGACGTCATGTCGGCGTCCAGGGTCTTCGACGCCATGAGTAGTGGTTCCTTGCCTGACAGCGTCCGCCTCTAGGGGGGTGGCGGCGGACGTGGACGAAACCACTCTACGTGGCGACATTTGGCTTTATCAGATGACAAAAGCCTTGAATCAGGTATGGGAATGGCAAAGTCGGCGCCAGATCTTCCCGATCTATCGATGGTAGATCGGCGCGTCTTCCTTCGGTTTCAAGATCCAAATGGAGATTCTTCACCGAACGGCCGGTCCGCTGCGGCCCGTTGGGTGCGATCAGGGTCTTGTATAACGATCACACTCTGTGAACTACCTCACAGGGCGTCCGGCGTTACCCCGGCGGACTACCATCACCACATGACCTGTGTGCTGCTCGCCGAGGACGATCCGGCGATCTCCGAACCGCTCGCCCGGGCCCTGCGACGCGAGGGCTATGAGGTGCTCGTCCGCGAGGACGGTCCGACCGCACTGGCCGCGGGCCTCACCGAGGAGGTCGACCTCGTCGTCCTGGACCTCGGCCTGCCCGAGATGGACGGCCTGGAGGTCTGCCGCCGCCTGCGTGCCGACGGCAAGAGCTGCCCCGTCCTGGTGCTCACCGCCCGCGCGGACGAGGTGGACACCGTGGTCGGCCTGGACGCCGGTGCCGACGACTACGTCACCAAGCCCTTCCGCCTGGCCGAACTGCTCGCCCGCGTGCGGGCCCTGCTCCGGCGCGGCAACGTCGACCAGCTCACCACCGGCGCGCACGGCGTGAAGATCGACATCGAGTCCCACCGCGCCTGGCTCGGCGACGAGGAACTCACCCTCTCCGCCAAGGAGTTCGAGCTGCTGCGGGTCCTGGTCCGGGACGCCGGCCGGGTGGTCACCCGCGAGGAGATCATGCGGCAGGTCTGGGACACCACCTGGTGGACCTCCACCAAGACCCTGGACATGCACATCTCCTGGCTCCGCAAGAAGCTCGGCGACGACGCGGCCAACCCCCGCTACATCGCCACCGTGCGCGGAGTCGGGTTCCGGTTCGAGAAGAATTAGTCCCTGACGGAGAACGGGCCCTCGGCCCGCGGCAGTGGAACACCCCGGGGAGCGGCAGCGTGAAACGCAGGATGATCAACTCGCTGCTGGGCGTCGTCCTGGTGGTCGTCGTGGTGTTCTGCGTACCGCTCGCCCTGGTCGAGAAGCGGACCATCGTCAACTCGGCCCAGGACCGGGTGGACGCGGCCGCCGTCCGGGTGCTCGCCCTGGTCGAGAGCCGGCTCGCCGCGGGGGAGCCGGTCACCGGGCGGGCCTTCGAGAGCCAGATCACCGAGGGCAGCTACGTCGAGGTGCAGGTGCCCGGCCAGCCGGTGGTCTCCGCGGGCGAGCGCCCCGCCGGGAACCACCTGCTGAAGGCCGTCGAGCGCGGCAACAGCGGCGAGACCGTCACCGTCGAACAGTCCCGCGAGGACGTCGACCACGAGATCGCCAACAACCTGCTGCTGCTCGGCGTGGTCGCCCTGCTCGCCGTCCAGGCCGCGGTGGCCCTCGCCGTCTGGCAGGCCAAGCGGCTCGCCCGGCCGCTCACCGACCTCGCCGAGACCGCCGAGCGGCTCGGCTCCGGCGACCCGCGCCCGCGCGACCGCCGCTACGGGGTGCCCGAGCTCGACCGGGTCGCCGAGGTGCTGGACACCAGCGCCGAGCGGATCGCCCGGATGCTCACCGCCGAGCGCCGGCTCGCCGCCGACGCCTCGCACCAGCTGCGCACCCCGCTCACCGCGCTCTCCATGCGGCTGGAGGAGATCACCGCCCTCGCCGAGGAGCCGGAGACGGTCAAGGAGGAGGCGACCATCGCCCTCCAGCAGGTCGAGCGGCTCACCGACGTGGTCCAGCGGCTGCTCACCACCCAGCGCGACCCGCGCAGCCCCACCGCCGTCGCCTTCGACCTGGACGAGGTGATCAAGCAGCAGGTGGAGGAGTGGGGCCCGACGCTGCGGGAGCAGGGCCGGGTGCTCTCCCTGGAGGGGCTGCACGGGGTCACCGCGGTCGGCACCCCGGGGACGGTCGCCCAGGTGCTGGCCACCCTGATCGAGAACTCGCTGATGCACGGCGCCGGGACGATCACCCTGCGGGTCCGGCCGTCCGGCACCTCGGCGGTGGTCGAGGTCCAGGACGAGGGCGCGGGCGTGCCGGCGGACCTCGGCAACCGGGTGTTCGAACGCGCGGTCAGCGGGCGCAACTCCACCGGCATCGGTCTGGCCGTCGCCCGCGACCTCGCGGAGGCGGACGGCGGGCGGCTCGAACTGCTCTCGCTGAAGCCGGCGGTGTTCGCGCTCTTCCTCGGACGCAGCCACCAGGACTGAACGGGCCCGGGGCCCGTCTAGTCGAACTGCGCGTCGCGGACCACGTCGAGGTCGGTGAAGGTGGGCGGCGCGTCGCAGAGCGCCACCATCTCGCGGAAGATCCGGTCGGTCTCGGGCAGGGCGGAGTTCTCCATCGCCGCCGCGTAGGAGGGGAACTCCACGATCTGCACCACGTGCGCGGTGTCGGAACGGTCGGTGCCGATCACCGCGTGGGAAGCGGTCCGCCTGCCCCGGGTCGCCTCGACCCAGGTGTCCAGCAGCCGGTTGAGGTCGTCGAGCCTGTCGGTCCTGCAGTCGATGATCTGGACGAACGTCATGGCGAGCCTCCTGGACCCCCTCGGCCACGATCGTCCGCCGGCCGTGCTCGCCCTCGGTAACCACTGTCCTCCGGCCGCGGCGGACACGGCAAGCCCGGCGGACACGGCAAGCCCCGGCGGCCGCGTTCGGGCTGCCGGGGCTGCGGGGAGCGAAGGGGGTGCGAGGGGCGCAGGAGCCCGGGGCCTACTCGGCCTTGGCGAGGCGGATCCGCTCGGTGGCCAGCATCAGCTCGGCCTGTGCGGCCAGCTCCTGGCCGCTGGTGGCGTCCACCGCCTGCTGGGCGGGCAGTCCGACGGGCTCCGGCACGGCCTTGAACACCCAGGTGCGGTACGAGACGAAGCGGAACACGGTGGCCACGGCGAGGCCGATCACCTTGGCGCCGATCTGCTCGTAGTGCGAGCGCAGGTCGAGCACGTACACCGAGAAGCCGAGGACGCCGGTCTCGATCAGCATGCCGATGCCGCTGTAGACCAGGAAGAGCGTGATCTCGCGCCTGCGGGAGGCGGCGTCGCGGTCCCGGTAGAGCCAGTAGCGGTAGCCCAGGTAGTTGGTCGCGATCGCGATCACCGTCGCGACGATGTTCGACCGGACCGAGGCCAGGCCCATGCCGTTGATGCAGACCCAGAAGACGGCGAAGTTGACCACCACGCCGCTCAGGCCGACGATGCCGAACTTCACGACTTCGCCCGTGATCCCACGCATCTTCTGTGCGAGCGGGGGGTTCGAAGCTGCGGTCGTCGCCATACCGGACTGCCTCCATGTGCCTGCGGGACGAAAGGGCCTGCCGCGACGGCGCGGCCACCCCTTGAGCCCTGCGTGCACGCACATGATCGGACCGCGCAGACCAGGACCTGGCCGTCCAGGCTACCCGCTTCCATCGAACGGCTCAGCCCCCAGGGCGACAGGTTGACATCTACGCGCGTCCGACCCGACGGCCCCACCGGCGGCTCCACCGCCCCCGACCGGCCCGGATATCCTGGGCCGCGTGACTTCCCCGGGCAATGTGAATTTTCCAGTGGTGGGCATGATCGGTGGCGGGCAGCTGGCCCGCATGGCACACCAGGCGGGCATCCCGCTCGGGGTCAGGTTCAAACTCCTCGCCGACACGCCCCAGGACTCCGCCGCACAGGTGGTGTCCGACGTCGTCCTCGGCGACTACCGCGACCTCGACACCCTGCGCGCCTTCGCCGCCGGCTGCGACGTGATCACCTTCGACCACGAGCACGTCCCCACCGAGCACCTGCGGGCCCTGGAGGCCGACGGCATCGCCGTCCGCCCCGGCCCGGACGCGCTGGTCAACGCCCAGGACAAGGGCGTGATGCGGGCCAAGCTGGACTCCATCGACGTGCCCTGCCCCCGGCACCGGATCGTCGCCGACCCGGCCGACGTCACCGCCTTCGCCGAGGAGGGCTCCGGTTACCCGGTCGTCCTCAAGACCGTCCGCGGCGGCTACGACGGCAAGGGCGTCTGGGTCGTCGACGACGAGGAGCAGGCGCACGCCCCGTTCCTGGCCGGGGTCGCGGTGCTGGCCGAGGAGAAGGTCGACTTCGTCCGCGAGCTGGCCGCCAACGTGGTCCGCTCGCCCAGCGGGCAGGCCGTCGCCTACCCGGTGGTCGAGAGCGTCCAGGAGAACGGCGTCTGCGCCGAGGTCACCGCCCCCGCGCCGGACCTCGACCCGGCCCTGTCCGACGAGGCCCAGCAGCTCGCCCTGCGGATCGCCGGCGACCTCGGCATCGTCGGCCACCTCGCCGTCGAGCTGTTCCAGACCCGGGACGGCCGCATCCTCGTCAACGAGCTGGCCATGCGCCCGCACAACTCCGGGCACTGGACCCAGGACGGCGCCGTCACCTCGCAGTTCGAGAACCACCTGCGGGCCGTCCTCGACCTCCCGCTCGGCGACCCCCGCCCGCGCGCCAAGTGGACCGTCATGGTCAACGTCCTCGGCGGCGACTACCCGGACATGTACCGCCCCTTCCTGCACTGCATGGCCCGCGACCCCGGGCTGCGGATCCACATGTACGGGAAGGACGTGAAGCCCGGCCGCAAGGTCGGCCACGTCAACGTCTTCGGGGACGACCTCGAAGACGTCCGCGAGCGCGCCCGCCACGCGGCCGCCTACCTGCGAGGAACGATCACCGAATGAGCCCCGCTTCGACCGCCCCCCTCGTCGGCATCGTGATGGGCTCGGACTCCGACTGGCCGGTCATGGAGGCCGCCGCCCAGGCGCTCGACGAGTTCGAGATCCCCTACGAGGTGGACGTCGTCTCCGCCCACCGGATGCCCCGCGAGATGGTCGCGTACGGCGAGAACGCCCACCTGCGCGGCCTGAAGGCGATCATCGCCGGCGCCGGCGGCGCGGCCCACCTGCCGGGCATGCTCGCCTCCGTCACCCCGCTGCCGGTCATCGGCGTGCCGGTGCCGCTGCGCTACCTGGACGGCATGGACAGCCTGCTGTCGATCGTCCAGATGCCGGCCGGCGTGCCGGTGGCGACCGTCTCGGTGGCCGGCGCGCGCAACGCCGGCCTGCTCGCGGTGCGGATGCTCGCCGCCTTCGACACCGAACTCACCGAGAAGATGACCGAGTTCCAGGCCGAGCTGAACAACCAGGCCACCGAGAAGGGCCAGAAGCTGCGCGCCAAGGTGGCCGGTTCCTCCTCCTTCGGCTTCGGCAAGTAATCCCCCTGGTGGGGGTGGGGTAGAACAACCCGTATGACTTCTCGGACGGACTCCCCCACCCCGCTGGACCGCGCCCGCGCCCTGCTGCGCACCGCCCCCGTGGTGGACGGCCACAACGACCTCCCCTGGGCGATGCGCGAGCAGGCCGGATACGACCTCGGCGCGCTCGACCTCGCCGCCGACCAGAGCGACCGCCTGCACACCGACCTCGCCCGCCTCGCGGAGGGCGGGGTCGGCGCGCAGTTCTGGTCCGTCTACGTCCCCTCCTCGCTGGCCGGCGACCACGCCGTGAGCGCCACCCTGGAACAGATCGACTTCGTCCACGCCCTGGTCGAGCGCTACCCGGACCGGCTGCGCCTGGCCCGTACCGCCGCGGACATCGAGGCCGCCCGCGCCGAGGGCCGGATCGCCTCCCTGATGGGTGCCGAGGGCGGCCACTCCATCGACTGCTCGCTGGCCACCCTGCGCGCCCTGTACGAGCTGGGCGTGCGCTACCTGACGCTCACCCACAACGACAACGTGCCGTGGGCGGACTCCGCGACCGACAAGCCGGTGGCCGGCGGGCTGACCCGGTTCGGCGAGGAGGTCGTCCGGGAGATGAACCGGCTCGGCATGCTGGTCGACCTCTCGCACGTCTCCGCCGACACCATGCGCGACGCCCTGCGGGTGACCGAGGCACCGGTCGTCTTCTCGCACTCCTCCTCGCGCGCGGTCTGCGACCACCCGCGCAACATCCCGGACGACGTGCTCGCCCAGCTGCCCGCCAACGGCGGCGTGGCGATGGCGACCTTCGTGCCCAAGTTCATCCTGCCCGCCGCCATCGACTGGACCAGGGCCGCCGACGAGAACATGCGCGCCCACGGCTTCCACCCGCTGGACACCACCCCGCCGGCCATGGAGCGCCAGCGCGCCTTCGAGGCCGCCAACCCGCGCCCGATCGCCACCCCGGCCACCGTCGCCGACCACCTCGACCACATGCGCGAGGTGGCCGGCATCGACCACATCGGCATCGGCGGCGACTTCGACGGCACCGCCTTCCTGCCGGACGGCCTGGACTCCGTGGCCGGCTACCCCAACCTGGTCGCCGAACTCCTCGGCCGCCACTGGTCGGAGGCCGACCTGGCCAAGCTCACCTGGCACAACGCCGTGCGCGTCCTGCGCGACGCCGAATCGGCGGCCGCCGGGCTGCGCGCGGGCCGCCGCCCGTCCATCGCCACCATCGCGCAGCTGGACGGTTCTGCGGCCTAGAGTCGCGGAATCTCGATGGCCGGGCACCTGTCCATCACCATGGCGAGCCCGGCCGCCCGGGTCCGCCCGTAGGCGGCCTCGTCGACGACACCCAGCTGGAACCAGACCGCCCTCGCCCCGGCGGCCACCGCCTGGTCGGCCACCTCCCCGGCCAGGGCGCTGTTCACGAACACGTCCACCACGTCGACCGGGAACGGCACCTCGGCGAGCGAGGCGTAGCCCTGCTCGCCGAGGACCGGCTCGGCCTTCGGGTGCACGGGCACGATCCGCTTGCCGTACTCCTGGAGCACCCTGGCCACCCCGTACGCGGCGCGGGCGGTGTTGGTGGACAGGCCCACCACCGCCCAGGTGTCGCCGGTGCGGGTGAGGATCTCGCGGACCGCCGCTTCGTCGCCGTAGCTCGTCATGCCGGTGGGAACGCCGGGCGGCCGTGCGGGATTCCTGGGCTCACAGGCCGAAGGCCCGGAGGCTGACCCGGGCGGTTTCGGCGTCCTCGTAGGCGACCTCCAGCCGGACGACCGCGGCCTGCCCGCTCGGGTGGGCGCCGGCCGCCTGGTCGTCGTTGCTGAACCGCAGCCCGGAGGAGGGGGAGGTTTCCTGCCGCACCCGGGGGAAGGCCTCCGTCAGCCGGGCGGGGAGGTCGGCCCGGGGCATCCGGAACTCGGCGGAGTAGCCCTGCTCCTGCCAGGTGTTGTCGTCCGTGCACGAGGCCCCGGCGGCCTGCGTGGGCAGCTTCCCGCCCGCGAAGGCCATCACGGTGGAGCAGCCGACCGTCGTCGGGCTTCCGGCGTCCCGGTGGGTCATCGCGTACCCGACGTAGACCACCGGCGTGACCACGACGGCCGCCGCCGTGGCGCCGATCAGACACTTGAACCGCTTGCGCATGGGACCCCCCGGTCGAGCAGTGCGTGCGGCGATCCTCGCACACGATCTGAACGTGTTCAAATGGTTCGGTCGGCAGACGACGAAAGCGCCCGCCCCCGGAGTCCGGGGACGGGCGCTTCGAGCGGCGCGGGCGGAGGCCTCAGCTCGGGCGGCCCAGGGCGCGGTAGGTCCAGCCGGCGGCCCGCCAGGCCTCGGCGTCCAGGACGTTGCGGCCGTCGAGGAGGCGGCGCTCGGCGACCACGGCGCCGAGCGCGGACGGGTCCAGCTCGCGGAACTCGGACCACTCGGTGAGGTGGAGGACCACGTGGGCGCCCTCCGCGGCCTCCAGGGCGGAGTGGGCGTAGGTGAGGGACGGGAACATCTTGCGGGCGTTGTCCACGGCCTTCGGGTCGTAGACGGTGACCTGGGCGCCCTGGAGCTGGATCTGGGCGGCCACGTTGAGGGCGGGGGAGTCCCGGATGTCGTCCGAGTTGGGCTTGAAGGCGGCGCCGAGGACGGCGACCCGGCGGCCCAGGAAGCCGCCGCCGCACTGCTCGCGGGCCAGCTCGACCATCCGGGAGCGGCGCCGCATGTTGATCGAGTCGACCTCGCGCAGGAAGGTCAGCGCCTGGTCGGCGCCGAGCTCGCCGGCCCGGGCCATGAACGCCCGGATGTCCTTGGGCAGGCAGCCGCCGCCGAAACCGAGGCCGGAGTTGAGGAACTTGCCGCCGATCCGCTCGTCGTAGGCGAGCGCCTTGCTGAGCTGGGTGACGTCCGCGCCGGCCGCCTCGCAGACCTCGGCCATCGCGTTGATGAAGGAGATCTTGGTGGCCAGGAAGGAGTTGGCGGCCGCCTTGACCAGTTCGGCGGTCGCGTAGTCGGTGACCATGAACGGCACCCCGGCCGCGATCGGCTCCGCGTACACCTCGCGCAGCACCCGCTCGGCCCGCTCGCTCTGGGCGCCGACCACGATCCGGTCCGGCCGCAGGGTGTCCTGCACGGCGAACCCCTCGCGCAGGAACTCCGGGTTCCAGGCGAGTTCGGCGCCCTCGCCGACCGGTGCCAGCGCGGCCAGCCGCTCGGCCAGCCGGGCCGCCGAGCCGACCGGGACGGTGGACTTGCCGACCACCAGGGCGGGACGGGTCAGGTGCGGCGCGAGCTCGTCGATCGCCGTGTCGACGTACGACATGTCGGCGGCGAACTCGCCCTTGCGCTGCGGGGTGTTGACGCAGATGAAGTGCACGTCGCCGAACTCGGCGGCCTCCTGGGCGGAGGTGGTGAAGCGCAGCCGTCCGGTCGAACCCTCGTGCCCGGCCACGTGCTTGAGCAGCAGTTCGGACAGGCCCGGCTCGTACATCGGGACGCGACCCGCGGTCAGCATGGCGATCTTGTCGGGGTCGATGTCCAGACCCAGCACCTCGAAGCCGAACTCGGCCATCGCGGCGGCGTGCGTGGCGCCGAGGTAGCCGGTGCCGATCACGGAGATGCGGAGGGTCACGGGTTCTCCTTGGATGCGGACGCGACCAGTACGGATGCCCTGATGCTATCCGCCCGCCGAGGGCGCACCGGGATCACCCGCACGCCCGAAGGGCCGCCCTGAACGCTAGGCAGCCACAGGTCGGCGCCCTAGGATCTCTACTGAACGGTAGTTAACCGCGGATTCGACTCGCACCGGGCGTCGATCGGACCTCGATCGGGCACCGGTCACTGAACGACGAGGCAGGCATCATGGCGGGCAGCGCAGGGGCGGCTGACTTCGATCTCTTCCGGATCTCCGAGGAGCACGGGATGCTCCGTGAGGCGGTGCGTTCGCTGGCCGAGGCGAAGATCGCTCCGTTCGCGGCGGAGGTGGACGAGCTGGGGCGGTTCCCGCAGGAGGCGCTGGAGGCGTTGCGGGGCAATGACCTGCACGCGGTGCACGTGCCGGAGGAGTTCGGTGGTGCGGGGGCGGATGCGCTGGCGACGGTGATCGTGATCGAGGAGGTGGCGCGGGTGTGTGCGTCGTCCTCTCTGATTCCGGCGGTGAACAAGCTGGGGTCGCTGCCGGTGCAGTTGTCGGGTTCGCCGGAGTTGAAGGCGAAGTACCTGGGGGCGCTGGCGCGGGGCGAGGGGATGTTCTCGTACTGCCTGTCGGAGCCGGAGGCGGGTTCGGACGCGGCGGGGATGCGGACCCGGGCGGTGCGCGACGGGGATTTCTGGGTGCTGAACGGGGTGAAGCGCTGGATCACCAACGCGGGGGTGTCGGAGTTCTACACGGTGATGGCCGTGACGGATCCGGAGAAGCGCTCGAAGGGGATCTCGGCGTTCGTGGTGGAGAAGGGCGACGAGGGGGTGTCGTTCGGTGCGCCGGAGAAGAAGCTGGGGATCAAGGGTTCGCCGACGCGTGAGGTGTACTTCGACAATGTGCGGATTCCCGCGGACCGGATGATCGGTGCGGAGGGGACGGGTTTCGCGACGGCGATGAAGAC
>NZ_JBSHBN010000049.1:0-55564 GCF_053612025.1 Kitasatospora sp. NPDC054768 | reverse complement strand
ACATTCCGAACCCGGAAGCTAAGCCTTACAGCGCCGATGGTACTGCAGGGGGGACCCTGTGGGAGAGTAGGACGCCGCCGAACAATTCTTCAGAAAAGCCCCTGATCCATTCGGATCAGGGGCTTTTCGCATTTCTGGGCCGGACGGGCCCGACAGGCCGGCTCCGGTGCCTCCGAACCCTCCCGGACGACCCCCGCCGAGTGGCTGGTCCACCGTCAATATGCCGCTAAAACCGCCTGATCAGCGCACTGATCAGCGGAAAATCGCGTCGCACACCGTAGTCTCGAAGGCAAGGGGAACAGGTGTCCGGGGGTGTCCTCCGGGCCGGGTCGGATCAAGAATGGTGCTCATGGGACGAGGCAGGCTGCGCATCTACCTCGGGGCAGCCCCCGGGGTCGGCAAGACGTACGCCATGCTCGCCGAGGCGCACCGGCGCCAGGAGCGTGGCACGGACGTCGTGGTCGCGTTCGTGGAGGACCACGGCCGCCGACGGACCGCGGACATGGTCGCCGGGCTGGAGGTGGTGCTGCGCCAGCAGGTGGTGCACCGCGGCGCCCGCTTCTCCGAGATGGACCTGGACGCCGTCCTCGCCCGCCGCCCGCAGGTGGCCCTGGTGGACGAGCTGGCCCACACCAACGTCCCCGGCTGCCGCAACGAGAAGCGCTGGCAGGACGTCGAGGAACTGCTGGCGGCCGGGATCGACGTGATCTCCACCGTCAACGTCCAGCACCTGGAGTCGCTCGGCGACGCGGTCGAGGGCATCACCGGGGTGCGCCAGCGCGAGGCCGTGCCGGACGAGGTGGTCCGGCGGGCGGATCAGATCGAGCTGGTGGACATGTCCCCGCAGGCGCTGCGGCGGCGACTGGCGCACGGCAACGTGTACGCGCCGGAGAAGATCGACGCCGCCCTCGCGAACTACTTCCGTCCGGGCAACCTGACCGCGCTGCGCGAGCTGGCGCTGCTGTGGACCGCGGACCGGGTGGACGAGTACCTCCAGAAGTACCGGGCCGAGCAGGGCATCGAGGGCACCTGGCAGGCCCGGGAGCGGATCGTGGTGGGCCTGACCGGCGGGCCCGAGGGGGCGACGCTGATCCGCCGGGCGGCCCGGATCGCCGCCCGGGTCTCCGGCGGTGAGCTGCTCGCCGTGCACATCTCCCGCTCGGACGGGCTGGTGGGCTCCGGCTCGCCGCAGACGCTGATCGAGCAGCGCGTGCTGGTGGAGAGCCTCGGCGGTTCCTTCCACGCGGTCCTCGGCGACGACCCGGCCGGCGGACTGCTGGACTTCGCCCGGGGCGTGAACGCCACCCAGATCGTGCTGGGCACCAGTCGGCGGCCCGCCTGGCAGTACCTGTACGGGCCGGGCGTCGGCACCACGGTGACCCGGGAGGCCGGGGACATCGACGTGCACATGGTCACCCACGAGCACGCCGGGCACGGGCGGCGCGGCAAGATACCGGTCCGCCGGATCACCGACCTGGGCCGTACCCGGACGGTCGCCGGCTGGCTGATCGGGCTGGTCGGCCCCCCGGTGCTGGCGATCGTGCTGACCGCGATCGGCGGGCTGGGGCTCTCCACCGACATGTTGCTTTTCCTGTCGCTGACGGTGTGCGCGGCGCTGGTCGGCGGGCTGCTGCCGGCCATCGGCTCGGCGCTGGTCGCCTCCTCGGTGCTGAACTACTACTTCACCCCGCCGCTGCACACCTTCACCATCAACGAGCCGCAGAACATCATGGCGGTGGCGATATTCACCATCGTCGGCATCTCGGTGGCGTCGGTGGTGGACCTCGCGGCCCGGCGCACCCAGCAGGCGGCCCGTAGCCAGACCGAGGCGCAGACGCTCAGCGCGCTGGCCGGCACGGTGCTGCGCGGCGCGCCCAATGGCGACGGGGTGCTCACCGCGCTGATGGAACAGGTGCGGGAGACCTTCGGACAGGAGAGCGCCGCGCTGCTGGAGCGGCCCGATCCGCTCGCGCCCTGGGTGCCGGTGGCCTCCGCCGGCCCGCGCCCGCCGGGGCGGCCGGAGGAGGCCGACGTGGACGTCCCGGTCGGCGACAGCCTGGCGCTGGTGCTGCGCGGCCGGGTGCTGCCCGGGGCGGACCGGCGCCTGCTCGGGGCGTTCGCCGCGCAGGCCGCCGTGGTGCTGGAGCGCCGCCGGCTGGCCCGGGAGGCCGCCGATGCCCGCCGGGAGGCCGAGGGCAACCGGATCCGGACGGCTCTGCTGGCGGCGGTCTCGCACGACCTGCGCACCCCGCTGGCGGGCATCAAGGCCTCGGTGAGCTCGCTGCGTTCGGCCGACGTCGACTGGGACCCGGAGGACGAGGCCGAGCTGCTGGCCGGCATCGAGGCAGGGGCGGACCGGCTGGACCACCTGATCAACAACCTGCTCGACATGAGCCGCCTGCAGACCGGTACCGTCACCCCGCTGATCCAGGAGACCGACCTGGACGAGGTGGTGCCGTTCGCGCTCGGCGGGGTGCCGCTGGAGTCCGTCCGGCTGGAGGTGCCGGAGACGCTGCCGATGGTCCGGGCCGACGGCGGGTTGCTGGAGCGCTCGCTGGCCAACCTGGTGGAGAACGCCGTCAAGTACAGCCCGGACGGCGTCAAGGTGCTGGTCAAGGCCGACGAGCTGCGGCGGCCGGGGCGGCCGGCCCGGGTCGAGCTGCGGATCGTGGACCGCGGCCCGGGGGTGCCGGAAGAGGCGAAGGAGAAGATCTTCGCGCCGTTCCAGCGGTACGGGGACGCGCCGCGCGGTGCCGGGGTGGGCCTCGGACTCGCGGTGGCGCGCGGTTTCGTCGAGGCGATGGACGGTACCGTCACCGCCGAGGACACCCCGGGCGGCGGCCTCACCATGGTCGTCAGCCTGCCCGTGGTCGACCGGCCGCCCGAAACGGGGGAGCCGGGCGGCGAGGGTGGCGGTCCGCTCCCGGAGCTGATCACCTGAGAACCGGCGGCGCACCGGCCGGGCCGGGCGCCCCTCCCGGGGCCGCGCGCCGCAGCGAAAGTCGTAGAGCCAGTCCCCAGTCCGTAAGTCAGACAGCCCCGAAAGGCGGAGCCCGCACATGACCCGGGTCCTCGTCGTGGACGACGAACCGCAGATCGTCCGCGCGCTGGTGATCAACCTCAAGGCCCGCAAGTACGAGGTGGACGCGGCCCATGACGGCGCGAGCGCCCTGGAGCTGGCCGCGGCCCGCCATCCGGACGTGGTCGTCCTCGACCTGGGCCTGCCCGACATGGACGGGGTCGAGGTGATCCGCGGCCTGCGCGGCTGGACCCGGGTGCCGATCATCGTGCTGTCGGCCCGGCACGCCTCGGACGAGAAGGTCGAGGCCCTGGACGCCGGCGCCGACGACTACGTCACCAAGCCGTTCGGCATGGACGAGCTGCTCGCCCGGATGCGGGCCGCCGTGCGGCGGGCCGAGCCGGTGGCCGGGGAGGCCGACTCGCTGGTCGTCACCGAGTCCTTCACCGTCGACCTCGCGGCCAAGAAGGTCAACCGGGACGGCGCCGACGTCCGCCTCACCCCGACCGAGTGGCACCTGCTGGAGGTACTGGTCCGCAACGCCGGGCGGCTGGTCAGCCAGACCCAGCTGCTGCAGGAGGTGTGGGGCCCGGCGTACCGCACCGAGACCAACTACCTGCGGGTCTACCTCGCCCAGCTGCGCCGCAAGCTGGAGCGCGACCCCTCGCACCCGCGCCACTTCATCACCGAGCCGGGCATGGGATACCGGTTCGAGAGCTGACCCCGGCCGCCCCCGGCGGTCGAGCGACCTGCCGCCGGGGGGCCGGAACCCGGTACCCTTCCGACATGAGTGGTGACAACAGCAGCGGCCAGCCGCAGGGGCGGTTCCGCCGCATGCTCAGCCGGCTGACCTCCTCGGCCGAGGAGCTGGACGCCGAGGAGCTGCGTCAGGAGATCGCCGCGGAGTCCGGCTGCACGCCGATCGCCGGCTGCGGGGACCGTGATCTGGTCACCGTCGCGGGCACGCTGCGCACGGTGACGCTGCGCCCCCGGGCGGGTGTGCCCGCCCTGGAGGCCGAACTCTTCGACGGTACCGAGGCGCTGGACGTGGTCTGGCTCGGCCGCCGTTCGATCGCAGGGATAGAGCCCGGCCGCCGGCTGGTCGCCAGCGGCCGCATCGGTCACGCACGCGGGCGCCGCGTGCTGTTCAACCCCCGCTATGAGCTGCGTCCGGTCGGACACGGGAGCGAATGAGCGTGAGCAACCAGCCCGGCGGCGAGGCCGCCGCCCAGCTCGACCTGGCCGTCGACCCCGCGGACGCGGAGGCCGCCCGCAGGGCCGCCTCCAAGGAGGCCGCCGACACCGTGCTCCAGGCCTTCGGCGGCGTGCGCGGCATGATCGACATGACGCTGCCAGGCCTGGTCTTCATCGTCACCTACAACCTGACCCACCAGGTCAGCACCTCGGCCTGGGCCGCGCTGGGCCTGAGCGCCCTGTTCGTGGTGGCCCGGCTGGCGAAGCGGCAGACCATCCAGCACGCCTTCAGCGGGGTGTTCGGTGTCGCCCTCGGCGCCTGGATCTCGATGAAGAGCGGCAAGGCCGAGGACTTCTACCTGCCCGGCCTGCTCTGGAACGTCGGCTACTGCATCGCCCTGGCGGCCTCCGCGCTGGCGCGCTGGCCGATGATCGGGGTGATGCTCGGCCCGATCACCGGCGAGATGTTCACCTGGCGCAAGGAGAACCCGGGCCGCCTGGCCGCCTACACCAAGGCGACCTGGGCCTGGGTGCTGATCATGGGCCTGAAGCCGGTGATCCTCTTCCCGCTGTACTTCACCCACAACGTCAACCTGCTGGGCTGGCTGAAGGTCGCCCTCGGCATCCCGCCGATGCTGCTGGCGATGTACGTGACCTGGCAGATCCTGTTGAAGGCGCCGCCGCCGATCAAGGCGCAGCTGGACGAGGAGGAGCCGGCGAAGTAGCCGCCTCCCGGTCGGCCGGGAGGCCGGTCCGAACGACGGCGAAGGGCCCGCACCCCGACGAGGGGTGCGGGCCCTTCCGCTGTGCCCGCGGGGCTACTGGGCGCCCGAGGTCGCCGAGAGGAGCTGCTCCAGCTCCTCCTCGCGCTCCTGCGCGGCGACGAAGAGCAGCTCGTCGCCGCCCTCCAGGGTGTCGTCCTTGCCCGGCACCAGCACCCGGCCCTCGCGGATGATGGTCACCAGCGCGGTGTCCTGCGGCCAGGCCACGTCGCCGACCCGGATGCCGACGAGCTCGGTGTCGGAGGCCAGGGTCAGTTCGACCAGGTTGGCGTTGCCCTGGCTGAAGCGCATCAGGCGGACCAGGTCGCCGACGCTGACCGCCTCCTCGACCAGCGCGGACATCAGCCGCGGGGTGGAGACGGCGACGTCCACGCCCCAGGACTCGTTGAAGAGCCACTCGTTCTTGGGGTTGTTCACGCGGGCGACCACCCGCGGCACCGCGTACTCGGTCTTGGCGAGCAGCGAGACGACCAGGTTGACCTTGTCGTCACCGGTCGCGGCGATCACCACGTGGCAGCGCTGGAGCGCGGCCTCGTCCAGCGAGGTGATCTCGCAGGCGTCGGCCAGCAGCCACTCCGCCATCGGAACCCGCTCCACCGAGATGGAGTTGGGGTTCTTGTCTATCAGCAGGACCTCGTGGCCGTTCTCCAGCAGCTCGCCCGCGATCGAGCGGCCCACGGCACCGGCCCCGGCAATGGCGACCCGCATCAGTGACCCTCCTCCTTCGGTCCCTGCGCGAACGCGGCCTCGACGGCCGTCAGGTCGGCCCGGCGCAGCATCACGTGCACCAGGTCGCCCTCCTGCACCACCATCTGCGGCGAGGGGAGCATTCCCTCGCCGAGCCGGGTGACGAACGCCACCCGGGTGCCGGAGGCCTCCTCCAGCCTGCTGATCCGGTGGCCGATCCAGCGCGGGTCGTACGCGACCTCGGCGAGCTGCACGCCACCGCTCGGGTCCTGCCACAGAGGCTCGGCGCCGCTCGGCAGCAGTCGGCGCAGCATCTGGTCGGCGGTCCAGCGGACCGTCGCGACGGTGGGGATGCCCAGGCGCTGGTACACCTCGGCGCGGCGGGGGTCGTAGATCCGGGCGGCGACGTTCTCGACGCCGAAGTTCTCCCGGGCCACCCGTGCGGCGATGATGTTGGAGTTGTCGCCGCTGGAGACCGCGGCGAAGGCGCCGGCCTCCTCGATGCCCGCCTCGCGCAGGGTGTCCTGGTCGAAGCCGACGCCGGTGACCCGGCGGCCGTTGAACCCGGCGCCCAGCCGGCGGAACGCGGTCGGGTCCTGGTCGACCACGGCCACCGAGTGGCCCTGTTTCTCCAGGGCTCTGGCGAGGGCGGAGCCCACGCGGCCGCAGCCCATGATCACGATGTGCACCGGCGCTTACCTCACCCGTCCCGAAGGGGCCTTGACCTGCGCAAACACCGTTCAGCTCCGTTTCCCGCCCGGTCGTCCGGGACGAGGTTCCTCGTGGGGGCGCCGACCCGGCAACGCTCGACAACCAGAGTGTTGCCCGCCGACTCGTATCCGACACGCTAGCCGGTCCACCGAACGCAGTCGCGACGAAGGGGGGGACAAACGGCGGAGCCTTGACCGGGGAGCCCCTACGATTCCTTAACGTGCCTATGCCGACTGACCTTCCGAAACGCATCCTGATCGGGCGCGCCCTACGCAGCGACAAGCTGGGCGAGACGCTTCTGCCCAAGCGGCTCGCGCTGCCCGTGTTCGCCTCGGACGCGCTCTCCTCGGTCGCGTACGCCCCCGAGGAGATCCTGCTCACCCTCTCCATCGCGGGCGCCTCGGCGATCCATTTCTCCTGGCAGATCGGCGTCGTCGTGGCGATCGTGATGCTCGCCGTGGTCGCCTCGTACCGGCAGAACGTGCACGCCTACCCCAGTGGTGGCGGTGACTACGAGGTCGCGACCGTCAACCACGGTCCGGCCGCCGGTCTGGTGGTCGCCAGCGCCCTGATGGTCGACTACGTGCTCACCGTGGCCGTGTCGACCACCTCGGGCGTCGCCAACGTCGTCTCCGCGGTGCCCGCGCTGCGCGGCCACGAACCGGTCCTGTCGGTGATCGTGGTCGTGCTGCTGATGGGCATGAACCTGCGAGGCGTGCGCGAGTCCGGGAGCGCCTTCGCCGTTCCCACCTACGCCTTCATGGTCGGCGTGATCGGGATGGTCGGCTACGGGGTGTTCCGGCACTTCGTGCTCGGCCAGGACATGCCCGCCGAGAGCGCCGGGTTCCACCTCGCCGCCACTCCCGGCAACGACTCGCTGGCCGGCTTCGCGATGGTGTTCCTGCTGCTGAAGGCGTTCTCCTCGGGCTGTGCCGCGCTCACCGGTGTCGAGGCGATCTCCAACGGCGTGCCGGCCTTCCGCAAGCCCAAGAGCAAGAACGCGGCCACCACGCTGCTGATGATGGCGAGCATCGCCGTCGTGATGTTCATGGGCATCATCTGGCTGGCCCGGCTGACCGGTGTCCAGATGGCCGAGAACCCGGCCGAACAGCTCGTCGGCACCTCGCCGGACTACCACCAGAAGACCGCGCTGGCGCAGATCAGCGAGGCCGTGTTCAACAACTTCACGCCCGGCTTCTACTTCGTCGCGGCCGTCACCGGGCTGATCCTGGTGCTCGCCGCCAACACCGCCTTCAACGGCTTCCCGGTGCTCGGCTCGATCCTCGCCCAGGACCGCTACCTGCCGCGCCAGCTGCACACCCGCGGCGACCGGCTGGCCTTCTCCAACGGCATCATCCTGCTGGCGATCGCCGCGATCCTGCTGATCCTCGCCTTCGACGCCGACCCGACCCGGCTGATCCAGCTCTACATCGTCGGCGTCTTCGTCGCCTTCAACATGAGCCAGTCCGGCATGATCCGGCACTGGACCCGGCTGCTGCGCACCGAGACCGACCCGGCCAAGCGCCGCCACATGCAGCGCAGCCGGGCGATCAACGCCTTCGGCCTGGTGATGACCATGGCCGTGCTGATCGTCGTCCTGGTCACCAAGATCAGCCACGCCTGGATCGCGATCGCCGCGATGGCCGTGCTGTTCGTGATGATGAAGGGCATCCGGCGGCACTACGACCGGGTCTCCGACGAGCTCATCGCCGCCGAGGAGCCGGACGACGTGGTGCTGCCCACCCGGGTGCACGCCATCGTGCTGGTCTCCAAGCTGCACAAGCCGGCGCTGCGCGCCCTGGCGTACGCCAGGCTGGCCCGGGCCCACACGCTGGAGGCCGTCACGGTCAACGTCGACCCGGCGGACACCGCGGCGCTGCGGCGGGAGTGGGACGAGCGCGGCATCGAGGTGCCGCTCAAGGTGCTGGACTCGCCGTACCGCGAGATCACCGGGCCGGTCCTGGACTACGTGAAGAACCTGCGGCGCAGCAGCCCGCGGGACGTGGTCTCGGTCTACATCCCGGAGTACGTGGTCGGCCACTGGTACGAGCACCTGCTGCACAACCAGAGCGCGCTGCGGCTCAAGGGGCGGCTGCTGTTCAAGCCCGGTGTGATGGTCACTTCGGTACCGTGGCAGCTGGAGTCCTCGGAGCGGCGCAAGCCGCAGAAGGCCTGGTCGGCGCCGGGTGCCGTCCGGCGTGGCGAGCCACGCGCGCCGAAGGCCGTAAAGTCGAAGGATTCCGTCTCCACCGGTTCGAACGCCGGGGACACCTCCGACCGCAGCAAGGACTCCTCCCAGTGACCCGCAACACTCCGCCCCGTTCCTCGGGCTCCTCCGGCAAGGGCGCCCGCCGGGGCGGCTCCCAGCCCGGGCAGGTCTCCCGGCCGCGCTGGGGCCGGCCGGCCCGTCCGGAGGCCACCGACCGCGACGGCCTCACCGCGCGCACCGCGCCGATCGTCCCGGGCGAGCGGGAGGACCGGGAGCCCGCCGGGCCGGCCGCCGGCAAGGGCGCCGCGGGCAAGACGTCCGCGGGCAAGGCGTCCGCCGGCAAGGCCTCCGGCAAGAGCGCGCCGAAGGGCGCCGGCAAGGGTGCCGCCCAGGACGCGCCGAAGGGCGCTGCCGGGGCCGGCCGGAAGGCGCCGCGCAAGCAGGCGGTGCGGCCGCCCAAGGCGCTGCGCGCCGGTGCCGCGCGGCCGTCGCGGCCCGAGACGCCGTCCGGGGAGCCGCTGGCCGGGCAGCGCTACGAGGTCGAGGTCGGCCCGGTCGCGCACGGCGGCGGGCACTGCGTGGCCCGGCACGAGGGCCGGGTGCTGTTCGTGCGGCACGCGCTGCCCGGTGAGAAGGTCGTCGCACTGGTGACCGACGGGACCACCACCTCGCGGTTCCTGCGGGCCGACGCGGTGGAGGTGCTGGAGCCGTCCAAGGACCGGATCGAGGCGCCCTGCCCGTTCGCCGGTCCGGGCAAGTGCGGCGGCTGCGACTGGCAGCACGTCACCCCGGGCGGGCAGCGCAAGCTCAAGGCGGCGGTGCTGACCGAGCAGCTGGCCAAGCTCGCCGGGCTCACCCCGGCCGAGGCGGGCTGGGACGGCAGCGTCGAGCCGGTCGGCGGCAAGCTTCCGGCCGGGCAGGTGCCGGCCTGGCGCACCCGGGTGCAGTACGCGGTCGACGCCGGGACCGGGAAGGTCGGCCTGCGCAAGCACCGCTCGCACGAGGTGCAGCCGGTGGACCGCTGCCTGATCGCCGCCGAGGGCGTCACCGAGCTGGGCATCGAGGCCCGCGACTGGCCGGGGGTGGCGAGCGTCGAGGTGATCGCCGCGACCGGCTCCTCGGACCGCCAGGTGGTGCTCACCCCGCGGCCGGGCGCCCAGCTGCCGCTGGTCGAGCTGGACAAGCCGGTGTCGATCGCCCGGGTGGACGAGCAGGGCGACGTGCACAAGGTGCACGGGCGCGGCTTCGTGCGCGAGCGGGCCGCCGGGCGGACCTGGCGGATCAGCAACGGCGGCTTCTGGCAGATCCACCCGGAGGCGCCGGACACCCTGGTCGACGCCGTGCTGGACGGGCTGGACCCGCAGTGGGGCGAGAACGCGCTCGACCTGTACTGCGGCGTCGGCCTGTTCGCGGGCGCGCTGGCCGACCGGGTCGGCGAGGACGGTGCGGTGCTCGGCATCGAGTCCGCCAAGCAGGCCGTGGTCGACGCCCGGCACAACCTGGCCGCGCTGGACAACGTGCAGATCGAGTGCGACCGGGTCGAGACGCTGCTGCCGCGCACCGGTATCACCGCCACCGACCTGGTCGTGCTGGACCCGCCGCGCTCGGGCGCCGGCCGCGAGACCGTCGCCCACCTGGTCGGCCTGGAGGCGCGCCGGATCGCGTACGTGGCCTGCGACCCGGCGGCGCTCGCGCGGGACCTGAAGTTCTTCCGCGAGGGCGGCTACCGTCCGGTGTCGCTGCGGGCCTTCGACCTGTTCCCGATGACCCACCACTTCGAGTGCGTGGCGATCCTGGAGCCGGTCGGGCAGTGATTCCGGGCTGATTCCGGGCTGATCCCGGGCTGATCCCGGGCGTCGGGAGTCACGGCAGGAGGCGGTCACCCGTTCGGGGTGGCCGCCTCCTGCCGCGTCCGGGGCCGGCTACTCGTTGTGCTCCTCCTCGTCGACGCTGTGCGGCAGGTCGATGCCGTGCTGGGCGGCGAGCCGCAGGAGCGAGGCGACCCGGCCCTCGTACGCCTGGACGCCGTCGGCGTCCTCCTCGGCCCGGGCCGCCGCGAGGTCCCGGCGGGCCTGGGCGAGCTGCTCGCGCAGCTCCTGGTCGAACATGGCTGTCATCGGTAGGCCTCCGCACCGGTCGGCGCCCGCTCGGGGGAACGCAGGGGGGCCTTCAGCCTCCCGGACGGCGGGTCGGTCTTCAAGTCCCGCCCCTCCCGGCGGGGCGGGGTGGGGCGGAGCGGGCGCGGGCGGCCCGGACCGGGCGGAAGGTCAGGTGCCGGCAATGCGCTGGTAAAAGATGGTGCGCGCAAGGCCGTCGGGCCCCGGGAGAGGGCTTGACGAGGTCATTCCCCGGGGCGAAGGTGAGCCGCTGACATGTGATGTGTGCCGTTGTACCGGCCTGCCGGTGCGCCGTCGCACCGCCCGTGACGGCAGCCGCCCCACGCCGTCGGCCGGGGCCGGCCGGGTGCGCGAGGGGGAGCGTCATGGAGCTGGAGCTGCGGCACCTTCGCGTGCTGTGCGCGATCGCCGACACCGGGAGCGTCGGCCGGGCCGCCGTCCTGCTTGGCGCCTCGCAGCCGGCGACCAGCACCCAGCTGCGCCGGATCGAGCGCCACCTGGGCGCCCCGCTGTTCGAACGCACCACCGTCGGCGTCGCGCCGACCGGCTTCGGGGCGGAGGTGGTGGCCGCGGCCCGGGAGCTGCTCACCCGCGCCGACGGCCTGGGCCGCCGCCCGGAGGCCCCGGCCGGGCCCGTCCCGCGCGAGCTGCGGCTGGCGGCGACCAACTCGCCGCTGCTGCCCGGACTGGTCACCAGGGCGCGGCACCAACGGCCCGGACAGCGCCTCACCCTGACGTCGGTCCACCGCTCCTCCGGCATCGTCGAGCTGCTGGAGCGGGACGAGGCCGACGCCGCGGTGGCCGTGGACTACCCGGGCCGGGAACTGCGCCACGCGCCGTCCGTCGCGCACCGCGGCATCGTCACCGAGCCCGTCTTCGTCGCGCTGCCGGCCGGCCACCGGCTGCGGCACCGCACCGAGGTGGCGCTGGCGGAACTGGCGGAGGAGGAGTGGTTCCTGGCCCCCGACGACGGGGCCGGCTGGCACGGCGTGTTCCACGGGGCCTGCGCCGCGGCGGGGTTCGCCCCGGCGACCGTCCACGAGTTCCTCGGCGGCCGGCTGGAGCTCCAGGAGATGATCGCCGCCGGGCTCGGCATCTCCGTCGTCCAGGCCACCACCCGGCCGCTCGCCGAGGTGGTCGTCAAACCGCTCGCGGGGACGCCGATCTGGGTCCGGCAACTGCTGCTCTGGAGGCCGGCCGGGGTGGGCGGGGAGGTGGTGGAGACGCTGCTCGGGGCGGCCGCCGCGGCGTATCGGGACCTGATCGCGGCGGCGCCGAGCTTCCAGGCGTGGGCCGCACGGACGTACCGGCCTTAGCGGCCTTAGCGGCCGCGGCGGGCGGTGTTATGGCTGGACAGGGCTATGTCATATGACCTGTGACATTGTTCCGACCCTCCGTCGCTGGCAGGATCATGACGCGTTCCCCCAACGCCTCGGCAGTCCTCCCAGCGCCTCCCCCCACAGGAGAAGGACCCACCAGTGCGCCCACGGATACCACTCCCCACCCTGCTGGCCGGCCTCGTCGCCGGCTGTTGTGCCGCCGCCACGCTGCTGCCCGCCACGGCCGCCTTCGCCGCCCCGGCTGCTTCCGCCGCCGCGGCCGCCTCCGGGTCGAGCGCCCGGCCCGCGGCCGGCGCCCCGGCGGCCGACCCGGGCTCCGCCCTGCCGAAGCCGCTCGGCGCCTTCCTCACGGTCGACCCGGCCGAGCAGTCCCGTGCGGCCGAGGAACCCGCCCCCGTCGCCAAGCCGCTGCCCCCGGCGCTGCTCGGGCAGCTCGTGATGGGCCAGCCGGCCGGCACCGCCGTGCAGACCACGCAGCGCCCGGCCGGGCCGAAGACGTCCCCGGTCAAGCAGCCCCTCGCCGCCCGCGGTGCCGCCGCCGCGGCCGCCACCGCGCAGAGCTGCACCCCGGCAGACTTCGGCAGCCGCAGCGGGGCCGACCTGGTCTCCTTCCTGGAGGCCTCGACCCCGGACTGCGTCAACACGTTGTTCAACGTCACCGGCACGGACGCGGGCGCCGTCTTCAAGGAAGCGAAGATGCTCACCGTCGCCAACGCCTTCCAGAACGCGGCGGGCGGCTACACCGGCGACAACTCGACCGGCATCCTGCAACTCGTGCTCTTCCAGCGGGCCGGCTGGTACGTGCAGTCGAACAACGCGGGGGCGGTCGGCCCGTACGACGCGGCCCTGACCGGTGCCTCCAAGGCCGCCCTGGACGCGTTCTTCGCCGCGCCGCACCGCACCGACGTGAGCGACGGCAACGGCACCGTGCTCAACGAGGTCCTGGTGCTCACCGACAGCGCCAACCTCCAGGGCAGCTACCTGGGCGTCTACAAGCAGGTGCTGACGTCGTACGACAACGCGTACAACGCCTTCCCGAAGATGCTCAAGGCGGTCAACGCGGTGCTCTCCGCTCCGCTGTGGCGGGGCAACTGGAACCCCGACTTCGTCAGCGCGGTCGGCGCGGACCCGAGCATCGGCGCCACCCTGGGCGACTTCGCCCTGAACCACAAGGACCTGCTCGGCACCGCCAACGCCTACCTGGACGTCAACGCGGGCAACGACCTCGGCCGGATGGCCGGCGACGGCCCGGCGGTCGAGGCCGCGGTCAAGGGCAAGGTCAAGGCCGTCCTCGACGGCGCCCGGATCACCGGCGCCACCGGCCCGCTGTACGTCCACACCGCGTACCAGGCCAACAGCTTCGACCCCGGCCAGTGCTCGTACTACGGCACCTGCGACCTGCCGGCCAAGCTGACCGCCGCGGTGCTGCCGAACCAGCTGGTCTGCGACAACCGCACCATCCTGACCGAGGCGCTCCCGCCCGCCGACCTGTCCGCGGTCTGCGCCAGCCTGCGCGGCGAGGACACCTTCTTCCACAAGCTGGTGAAGGACAACGGGCCGATCCCCGGCCAGTACGACAAGGAGCTGACCCTCGCGGTCTTCGCCAACCAGGCCGACTACCTGACCTACTCCTGGGCGATCTTCAACAACTCCACCGACAACGGCGGACAGACCGTCATGGACCCGACCGACCCGAACAACCGGGCCGTGTGCGTGATGTACCAGAAGTCCTGGAACGACGGCTTCACCGCCAACGTGTGGAACCTCAACCACGAGTACACCCACTACCTGGACAACATCTACGACCTCAAGGGCAACTTCTCCACCGAGATCTCCGTCCCGGACATCTGGTGGATCGAGGGCGTCGCCGAGTACGAGTCCTACGCCTACCGCGGCACCACCGACACCCAGGCGATGGCCGAGGCCGCCAGGCACACGTACAAGCTGAGCACGATCTTCCAGAACACGTACGGCAATTCGGACACCGTGCGCACCTACCCGTGGGGCTACCTGGCGGTCCGGTACATGTTCGAGAAGCACCCGGCCGACATCGACTCCGTGCTCGCGCACTTCCGCACCGGCGACTACCAGGGCGGCTACGCGGTCTACAACGGCATCGGCACCGGCTACGACGCCGACTTCGACGCCTGGCTCGACGCCTGCGCCGGTGGCGCCTGCTACGCGGCCGGCCCGACCGCGCTGTTCGGCCAGACCGTGAACGGCCCGACCGTCACCCTGACCGACAAGTCCGTCCAGACCGGCCCCGGCCGGATCACCGCCTGGCACTGGACCTTCGGCGACGGCGGCTCGTCCGACCAGCAGAACCCGAGCCACACCTACGCGGCCGCCGGCACCTACACCGTCGCGCTGACCGTCACCGACGACACCGGCAGGACCGCCAGCACCCCGACCTCCGTCACCGTGACCACCGGCGGAGGCGGCGGCCCCACCACCCCGCCGGCCTGCACCGACCCCCGCGCCGACGCGCTCGGCAAGAACTGCTCGCGGGCCGATCTGGCGGCGACCGCCGGCAACCTGGACTACCTGTACGTCTACCTGCCGGCCGGCACCAGCACCCTGAGGATCACCACCTCCGGGGGCACCGGCACCGCCTCCCTGTACTACAACGAGAGCACCTGGGCCTCGCCGAGCGCGTACACCGCCTCGTCCACCAACCCGGGCACCACCCAGAGCATCACGGTGACCAACCCGACGGCGGGCTACCGCTACGTGAGCCTCTACGCGAACACCGACTTCAGCGGGGTGACCGTCAGCACCCAGTTCTGATCCGCCTCCCTTCCGGCGCGGGCCGGGTCCGTGGCAGCCGCCGCGGGCCCGGCCGTTCGACGTCCCGGTGACGGCGAGGTTGCGCGGGGGCGTGCGGCAGGTGTGCGGGCGGTGTGCACGCGCCCTTGTTGTGCTAGCACTTGAGCGCTAGCTTGAACGGCATGGGTAAGAAGCAGCTGAACGTGCGGGTCGACGCCACGACCGCCGAGATGGCCCGGGAACGGGCGGAGCAGCAGGGGATCTCCATGAACCAGTACATCGAGCGCCTGGTCCAACAGGACATGGGCGAGTCCGGGCGGGCCTTCGTGGACGCGGCCGCGCAGTTCATGAAGGAGTACGAGTCGGCCTTCCTCGCCGAGTTCGGGGAGCCCGGCGACCTCCAGGACGTGCGCCGTTGAAGCTGGAGGTCGACCTCTCGTGGCTGCTCATGACCGCCGAGCAGTACACCCCCGGTGACCCGCAGGTCACCGACTACGGCTCGCTGCTCGCGGCCGTCACCCGCCACCAGGCCGAGATATTCGACATCGCGGTCTACCCCGAACCACAGGACCGCGCCGCCGCGCTGATGCACCAGCTGATCCGGGTGCCCGCCCTGGAGAAGACCAACGAACTCTTCGCGACCGCCGTCGCCTACGCCTACCTGGTCGCCAGCGGCTGCACCATTGCCACCACCGCCCGCGAGGTGCGCAGCCTCTCCCGGGCCATCCGCGAGGGGCGGCTCGGGGTGTCGGGCGTCGCCGAGCGGCTGGCGGCCTGGATGGTGGACGAGGCGGAAGGGGAGGAGGTCACCGGGGCGGACGAGGAGGACGAGGACGACGACTGATCGGCGCCGTCCTCGGCCGGCCCCGGGGCGCCGGGCGGCGGGGCCGCAGGGCTGCTACTGGGCGGTGGGCTGCTGCCGGGCGGGCTCCTGCTGGGCGGAGGGTTCCGCGATCAGGGCCGTCGCGAAGGTGCGGAAGCCGGCCCGGCGGTAGATCCGGGCGACGTCCTCGTCGGCGGCGGACAGGAACACCGTCCGAACCCCGTTCGCCCGGGCGTGCGCGACCAGCGCCGCGGTGACCGCCAGGCCCAGTCCGCGGCGGCGCGCGGACGGGAGCGTGCCCACCCCGGCCACCTCGGTGACCGGGCCCACCGGGTTGTGCTGGCCGGCGCACAGGGCCGTGCCGTCCTCCAGGGCCGCGGCCAGCACGGTGGTGCCGGCGGCGATCCGCCGGGCGACCTGCTCCGCCGTGCCGTCGGCCGTCAGCCGCGCCGCGGCCGTGGCCAGCTCGGCCGCACCGGTCGGGCCGACCGCCGTGCCCGGATCGCCGAAGGCCAGGTGCGGGACGGCGAGCGCGGCCGCCAGTTCCGGCCCGTCCGGGGCCAGCACCCGGACCTCCACCGGCTCCGGCAGCTCGGGCGCCGGGGCCGCTTCGTCCTGCGGGCCCAGTACCAGCAGCGGGTGCTCGTGCACCGTCAGGCCCGCCGCCTCGACCGCCGCGCGAAGCTCCGGGGTCTGCTCGGCCACCCACTCGAAGGCCTCCGGGACGCCCAGCTCCCGCTGCCGCTCCAGCACCCGGCGGACGTCCTCGGCGGTGGCGGCCGAGCCGCGGTGGCCGAGGGCCGGGCGGGCGTAGTACGGCCAGCCGCCCCCGTCCCGGACGAACAGGGTCAGCGGTCCGAAGTCCTCGGTGCGGGCGGCGCTGCGCGGCACGGCGTCGTAGTAGCGCTCGATCTCGTCGAGCAGGGGGCGGTCGGGAACATGATCAACAGGGGTCACGGCGTGCATCCAAGCAGGGGCTGTGGCGCGGTGCCACCGGATTTCCGGGGCACGTCCCGGGGGCCCTCGCCGCCTCCCCGATGCCCCTCGGCGTCTCCCCGGGGGCCGATTGTTGCCGAACGCTTACCCGCTCGCAGCGATCTTGTGCGAACACAGCGTGCATGCTGAAGGCTTTACAGCTCTGCCGAGGGGGACGGCGGACGTCTGCACTAGGCGAGGCAAGGGGGAAGACAGGCCCATGAGGCTCTGCTTTCTGGTGGAGGAACACTACCGGCACGACGGCATGCCGCTCGACGTGGCACGCCAACTCACGGCGTGGGGACACCGGGTGGACGTGCTGCGCCCCGGGGACTCGCTGCTGGCGATCTCCGAGGAGGTCCGGGCCGGCAGCCACGACGCCTGGGTGCTCAAGACCGTGTCCGGCGGGCCCGGGCTGACCCTGCTGGAGTCGGCCGCCGCCGTCGGCCTCACCACGGTGAACGACGTGCGCTCGATCCGCGGGGTCCGGGACAAGGCGCTCGCCGCGGTCATCGGCCGCACCCGCGGGCTGCCCGTCCCGGTGACGTACGCGGCCGCGCGCTGGGAACGGCTGGCGGAGATCCCGGCCGCCGAGTACCCGCTCGTGGTCAAGCCCGCCGACGGCAGCTCCGGGCGTGCCGTCCGGCTGGTGCGCAGCCCCGACCAGCTGCTGGAGGTCGGGCCGGAGCTGGCGGGGGAGGGGCTGCTGATCGCCCAGCCGTACGTGCCCAACTCCGGGACCGACCTCAAGGTGTACTGCGTCGACGGCGAGCTCTTCGCGACGGAACGTTCCTCCCCGCTGCACCCGGGGCAGGGCGTGCGCGAACGGCAGGTGCCGCTGCCGGGGAGCGTCGCGCGGATCGTGGCGCAGGTCGGCGAGGTGTTCGGGCTGGACCTGTACGGGGTCGACGTGCTGCTGGGGCCGGACGGGCCGGTGGTGGTGGACGTCAACGACTTCCCGAGTTTCCGGCAGGTGCCGGACGCGGTGGCCCGGGTCTCCCGGGCGGTGCTGCGGCTCGCGCGCAGCGGGACGGCCGTGTCGGTGCCCGGCGGGCCGGTCGAGCTGGTGTCCGCGGGCGGCGACGCCTACGGTCAACTCGGCTTCGGTGAGGGGGAGTTGCTGTGAAGATCGGACTGATCACCGGCGACCCGGGGCATCCGGTGCTGGCCTCGGCGGCCGAACTGCTGGTGCGCCGGGGGCACGAGGTGGCGGTCGTCCCGCCCGCCGGGCCCGTGACCGGGCTCGCCGACGTCTGCCTGCTCAAGGCCCGCACGCCTCAGGCGCTGGCGCTGGCCGGGGAGCTGGAGCGGCGGGGCGTGCCGGTGGTCAACTCGGCGGCGGCCACCGGGCTGTGCCAGGACCGGGTGCGGATGGCCGACCTCGCCCGCGCCGCCGGGCTGCCCTTCGCGGCCACGGACGCGGCCGGACGCTTGGGCGACCTCGCCGATCCGGCCTACCCGTTCGTGGTCAAGAGCCGGCACAGCAGGCGGCACGACCTGGTCGCCCGGGTGGACGGCCCGGCCCGGTTGCGCGAACTCGCCGAGCGCTGGCCCGAGGAGCCGGTCGTCACGCAGCCGTTCGTCCCGGGGACGGGTTGGGACCAGAAGCTGTGGGTGGTCGACGGTCAGGTGTTCGCGGCCCGGCGGCAGTCCGAGCTCGCCACCGGCACGGGGAAGTCGGGGCGGGCGGAGGACTGGGAGCCGTCCGCCCGGCGGGCCGCGCTCGCGCTGCGCGTCGGCGAGGTGTTCGGGCTCGACGTGTACGGGGTCGACCTGCTCGACGGGCCCGCCGAGCCGGTCATCGTGGACGTCAACGCCTTTCCCGGGGTGCGCGGCCGCCCCGGCGCGCCGGAGGCGCTGGTGGCGCTGGCGCTGCGGGTCGGGGCGCAGCGGGGGCCGGTGCTCGCGGGGCGGGACCGCGCGCGGCGGGGCCCCGCGGGGCGGGCGCTCGCAGGACTCGGGAGGGGCGTGGGGTAGGGCCGGCAGGCGTGGCCGGGGCGTGGGCCCGTCGGCGCTGGGCCGGGGTGGCGGCCCGGGGCGCGGGTCCGTCGGCGCTGGGCCGGGGTGGCGGCCCGGGGCGCGGGTCCGTCGGGGTCGTTAGGCTGGCTGGCGCCCCGACCGGCCGGGGCGTACGGCGAGAGAAGACGGAACCTTGCTCCAGGACATCGAGCGCTACCTGGCCTGCCCGCACTGCGCGCAGGCCCTCACCCGGCACGACCGCAGCCTGCGCTGCCCGGCCGGGCACAGCTTCGACCTCGCCAAGCAGGGCTACGTCAGCCTCCTCGCCGGCGACGCCCACACCGGCACCGGGGACACCGCCGAGATGGTCGCGGCCCGCGCGGACTTCCTCGCCGCCGGGCACTACCGGCCGATCGCCGAGGCGCTGGCGCGGGCGGCCTCCGCCGTCGTCGCCGGTGAGCCCGGCGGGCTGGTCGCCGACCTCGGCGCCGGTACCGGTCACTACCTGGCGCACGTCCTGGACGCCCTGCCCGGCACGGTCGGCGCGGCCCTGGACATCTCCAAGTTCGCGCTGCGCCGCGCCGCCAAGGCGCACCCCCGGATCGGCGCCGTGGTGTGCGACGCCTGGCGCCCGCTGCCGCTGCGGGACGCCTCGGCCGAGCTGATGCTCAACGTGTTCGCCCCGCGCAACGGGCCCGAGATCCGCCGGGTGCTGCGCCCCGGCGGCACCTTGCTGCTGGTCTCGCCGACCGCCCGCCACCTGCGCGAACTCGTCGACGCACTGGGCCTGTTGTCGGTGGACGAGGAGAAGCAGCGGCGGATCGACGAGAAGCTCGGACCGTACCTGGAGCCCGCCGGGCGGCGGGAGGTCGAGTTCACCCTGCGGCTCGGCCCGCAGGACGTGCGCACCGTCGTCGGCATGGGGCCGAGCGCCTGGCACACCGATCCGGAGCGGCTCGGTGCCGCGCTCGCGGAGCTGCCGGAGCCGGTCGAGGTGACGGCCTCGGTGACGGTGGCCGCGTACCGGCGCTGAGCGCCACGTTGGGATGAATCTGCCGCGCAGGCACGTTTCTTCCGTTCGGCCTGCGGCTAACGTCCGACAGGTGAACCGCGACGCCACCAGGCCCGCAGGGCCGTCCCACCTCCGAACGGGCGCCCCACGGCCCGACCGGCCGCCCGTGCCGCGCCCCACCGTCGAGGAGCTCCGGCTCACCTCGTTCAAGTCCTACCGGCGCGCGGTGCTGCCGCTCGCGCCCCTCACCGTGCTGCACGGGCCCGCCGGGGTCGGCAAGTCCAACGCCCTCGACGCGCTGGCCGTGCTCTCCCGGCTCGCCCTCGGCGAGGAGATCGCCGACTCGCTGGACGGGCTGCCCGACCGCACCGGTCCGCTCGCCGAGCCCGTCCGCGGAGGCCTGGACGGGTGTGTGCCGCACGGGCGGGACGCGATCATCCTCGGCTGCACCGTCCGCTCGCCGCACGGCCTGATCCGGCTCGACGTGGTGATCCGCACCGACGGCCCGGTCCGGATCGCCCGGGAGTCGCTCACCCTCGACGGCCGGACCCTGATGGACACCGGGGAGCAGGACGTCCGCAACCGGCGGGTCAACGTCTGCTGGCACAACGACACCCGCCAGGGCGACATCCGGGCGCCGTTCCCCAGCGGGACGATGATCACCGCGCAGCTGCCGCTGCGGGTCGCGGGCTCGTCGGCCGGCGAGTGCCTCGTCCTCGCCGCCACCGAGGACCTGCTCACGGCGCTGCGCGAGGTCTTCCCGCTGCACCCCGTCCCCGCACTGATGCGCGGCTGGGCCCGGGCCGACCCGCAGGCCCGGCTGCGCGGCAACGCCGCCAACATCTCCGCCGTCGTGGCCCGGCTGAGCAACGAGTGCCCGCGCCGGTACGGGCAGCTGCTGCGCGCGGTGCAGTCCGCCGCGCCGCACCCGCTGCTCGGGCTCACCCTGGCCGAGCGGGAGAGCGCGGGCGTGCGGAAGGTCCTCGCCGTCTTCGACGAGGGCGTCCTCGGGCGCACCGGGGCCGACCAGGCCTCCGACGGCATGCTGCGCCACCTCGCCTTCGCCGCGGTGCTGCTGACCGGGGCCGGGGTGCTCGACCTCGACGTGGCCGCCGAGGTGCCCTGGGCGCACCGGCAGCTCACCGTGCTGGCCGAGGACCTGGGCGCGGGGCTCTCCGCGGAGCAGGCCGCCACGCTGCTGCGGCTGGCCCGGGACATGGCGGAGCGCCGCCAGCTGCGCGTGGTCGCGGCCCTGCAGGAGCCGGCGGCGGCGCGGGAGGTGCTGGGCGGCACGCCCGGGGGCGGGATGGTGCTGGTGGAGTGCCGGCGGGATCCCGACTCGGGGTTCACGGTGCTGCGGACGGAGACGGTGCGGGTGCCGGTCCAGGGCGGGCGCGGGGAGGCGGCCGGGGAGGCCGGGGGTGGGGCCGACGAGGGGGCCGCGGCGGGCGCGGGCCGGTCGGCGGCGGGGTTGACGGAGGGGCCGGCGGAGCCGTCGGCGAGGTCATCGGCAGGGGCACCGGCGGGGGCGTCGGCGGGGGCGTCGGCGGGGCAGGAGGGGCCGGCCGGGCTCGCGGGAGCTCCGGCCGGCAGCGGGGCGTTTCCGGTGGACGGTGGGGCGGCGGGTCTTGATGCGGTAGACCTGGAGGGGTGAGCGAACGAGTGACGGGGCCGGCGGAGCCCACCGTCGAGGCCTTGCGGCAGCGGCTGGTGGACTTCGCGGCGGCCCGGCGGTGGGAGCCCTTCCACACCCCGAAGAACCTGGCGGCGGCGCTGAGCGTGGAGGCGGGGGAGCTGCTGGAGATCTTCCAGTGGCTGACGCCCGAGCAGGCCGGCGCGGTGATGTCCGACCCGGACCGCGCGCACCGGGTGCACGACGAGGTCGCGGACGTGCTGGCGTACCTGCTGCAGTTCTGCACCGCGGTCGGGGTGGATCCGCTGGAGGCCCTGGCGGCCAAGATCGAGCGGAACGAACTCCGCTTCCCGGCGCCGGAGGACGCGGTCGACAGCGGTGAACACGCGGTCGCCGACGGTGTAAACGCGGTCGGCGCCGGTGAAAATGTGCTCGGCGTCAACTCAGACGTGGGCGACCAACCCTTGTGAGGGAAGGAATTCATCCACAGCCCCCGACTTTTCCACAGCTTCTGACACCGTGGATGCGCGTCCGCGCTCTTCCTCGCACGCTTTCGCCGTGACCAGCCGTCGCCCCTCGGACCGCCCCTCCCGGCGGCCCGGGTCGACGGCGACAGCGAGCGAGGGGAGCGGTGGCCATGGAGGCGCTGCGACTGATCAAGACGGCCCGGCACGCCCTGGCCGAGGCCAGGCACGTACCGGACGTGCTGGCCGAGGCGCGGCAGGCCGCGCTGCTCACCGAGGCGGTGGGCGCCAGGCTGGCGGAGTCGGAGGACGAGGAGCTGACCGGGCTGGGGCAGCAACTGTCCGAGGCCGGGGCGCACGCGGCGGTCTGCCTGGACCGCTCCGTCGTCCGGGCCGCCCTGGTGAGCGGAGGCCGGGCGGCGCGGCTCACCGAGCTGGGGGACTTGGCGCCGGCCCTGGGGGCGCTGGACGGATTGCTCCGGGACGTCGGCGAGACGCTGGTGGTGCTCGCCTGCGGGGCGGACACCGAGAGCCTCTACTGGACGTGCATCGACGGTGTGGACGCGGTGTCGGAGTGCAAGGACCTCACCGTACGGCTGCGTGAGGCGGCGGTCCGGGCCGGGGAGGCGCAGCCCGCGGCGCTCGGTGGGGCCGAGCGGGAGCGGGAGCAGGTCGGCGGCGGGGCGCCGTTACTGGTGGTCCGGCTCGGCCCGCCGGGCGACACCGGTCCGTCGGGCGGTGGAGGTGGAGGTGGCGGTGCCGCGAGCCGCAGTGGCTCGCCCTCCGGCGGCGGCCCGCCCGGTGAGGGCGGGCCGGCCGAGGAGGAACCGGTGGGGGGCTACCGGGTGCCCTGCGTGTCCGAGGTCCCGGAGGTGTCCGTGCCGGTCGGATAGGCGGTGGAGTCGGCGTTCCCGGGGACGGAGCCCTGGAGTTCGGCGAGGTCCGCGGAGACGGAGGCGAGCAGTTCCTGCATCTGCTCCAGCAGGCTCTTGGGGCTGGCGGGTCCGGCCGAGGTGCCGTCGGCCGAGCCCGTCGGGCTGCTCGGGAACTGCGGCGTGGCAGATGGTTCGGACATGACGGGACCTCTTCGCATCGGTGGTGCGGTGTGGAGCGGCCGACGGTGGCTCGGACCGCACGGCGGGAGGCGGCAGTCGCCCGCCACCGGGGCACCCACCCCCGCCGTAGCACCCAACGAACCGCTCCGGACGCCGTCACCCGGACACCACCCGATGCGGTCCAACTCCGCTGCGGGGTAAGCCTCCCGGGTGAGCCGGGGTTGCCGTCGCGGTGCCGCCTCGGCTAGGCGCGGAACGGCCCCGGGCGCGTTGCGGAGCGGGCCCCGGGCGTCGCGGAGCGGGGATGCGATCGGTGATGCGGAGCGCGGCGTGGTCGACATGCCCGGAAAGGAGCCGGGGATGAACCGGGACGACCCGGGGGAGAACCCACCCCTTGCCACTCTCAACGTATAGCGCACGGGGGGTCTTGCGGCAAGGCCCCCGTGCTGGCGCACAATCGCAGGCCTCAGATCGGAGCTGATGCCATGAACAGCCGGACCACCAGTGCGTTCGACCTTCCCGCCCGCCTCGCCGCCAAGGCCGACCCGGCACTGATCGGCGAGGACGAGCGGCACTTCGCGGCCGTCGCGGAGAGCCTGGAAGAGGCGATCACTGGCCTGTCCGACCGCCTCGACGCGCTGCGCCGGGCGCCGGGCGGCCTCGGCCGGGAGGCGATGGACCGGGACATCGAGGTGCACAGGCTGACCGGTCGGTTGCGCGCCCTGCGCCGCTTCGGCCTGGACCTGTGCCTCGGCCGGGTCGTCCTCGCCGACGACCCGGAGCCGGTGTACATCGGGCGGCTCGGCCTCACCGACAGCGCGGGCCGACGGCTGCTGGTCGACTGGCGCTCGCCCGCGGCCGAGCCGTTCTTCGGGGCCACCCACGCCGATCCGATGGGCCTGGTGAGCCGGCGCCGGTACCGCTGGACCGGTGGCCGGATCGCCGACTACTGGGACGAGGTGTTCACCGCCGAGGCCCTGGAGGGGCACGCCGCGCTGGACGACCAGTCCGCCTTCATCGCCGGCCTGGGCGGCGGCCGGTCGGCCCGGATGCGGGACGTGCTGGCCACCATCCAGGCCGACCAGGACGCCATCATCCGGGCCGGCTCCCGGGGCGCCCTGGTGGTGGACGGCGGCCCGGGCACCGGCAAGACGGTCGTCGCCCTGCACCGCTCCGCGTACCTGCTCTACTCCGACCCCCGGCTCGGCCACCGGCGGGGCGGGGTGCTGTTCGTCGGCCCGCACCAGCCCTACCTGGCCTACGTCGCCGACGTCCTGCCGAGCCTCGGCGAGGAGGGGGTGCGCACCTGCACCGTGCGGGACCTCGTCGCCGAAGGGGCGAAGGCCGGGGCCGAGACCGACCCGGAGGCGGCCCGGCTGAAGTCCTCGGCCGACATGGTGAGGGCGATCGAGAAGGCCGTCCGGTTCTACGAGGAGCCGCCCACCGAGGGGCTGGAGGTCACCACCCACTGGGCCGACCTCTGGCTGAGCGCCGAGGACTGGTCCGACGCGTTCGACGCGCCGGACCCGGGCACCCCGCACAACGAGGCCCGCGAGCAGATCTGGGAGGAGCTGGCCACGATCCTGATGCACAAGCTGGACGAGGACGAGGGGGTCTCGCCCGAGCTGTTCCGCCGGTCGCTGCGGCAGGACCGGGAGCTGGTCGAGACGCTCAACCGGGCCTGGCCGCTGCTCGACGCGGCCGAGCTGGTCGGCGACCTCTGGTCGGTGCCCGCCTACCTGCGGATGTGCGCGCCCTGGCTCGCACCCGAGGACGTCCGCAGGCTCCAGCGCAAGGACGCGCCCCAGGCCTGGACGGTGTCCGACCTGCCGCTCCTGGACGCGGCCCGGCAGCGGCTGGGCGATCCGGAGGCGGACCGGCGTCGGCGTCGGCGGGAGGCCGCGGCCGCCGCCGAGCGCGCGCGGATGGCCGACGTCATCGGCGACCTGCTGCGGGCCGACGACGACGGCGAGGGCGCGGTGACGATGCTGCGCGGCCGCGACCTCCAGGACACCCTGGTCGACGAGACGGCCCTGCCCGTCGCCGACCCGGAACCGCTCGCCGGGCCGTTCGCGCACATCGTGGTGGACGAGGCCCAGGAGCTGACCGACGCCGAGTGGCAGATGCTGCTGCTGCGCTGCCCGTCCCGGAGCTTCACCATCGTCGGGGACCGGGCGCAGGCCAGGCACGGTTTCACGGAGTCCTGGCAGGAGCGATTGGAGCGGATCGGGCTCGACCGGACCACGGTGGCCTCGCTGAGCATCAACTACCGGACACCGGAGGAGGTCATGGCCGAGGCCGAGCCCGCGATCCGGGCCGCGCTGCCGGACGCCAACGTGCCGACCTCCGTCCGCAGCAGCGGCATCCCCGTCGTGCACGGGTCGGTGGCGGAGCTGGACGCCGTCCTGGACGGCTGGCTCGCCGAGCATGCCGAGGGGATCGCCTGTGTGATCGGCGCCCCCGGGTTCGAGGCGCGGCCGCGGGTCCGGTCGCTGACCCCGGAGCTGTCCAAGGGACTTGAGTTCGACCTGGTCGTCCTGGTCGATCCGGAGGCGTTCGGCGGTGGGGTCGAGGGCGCGGTCGACCGCTATGTCGCGATGACCAGGGCGACCCAGCGGCTGGTGGTCCTCAGGAGTGCGTGAGCCGGCGGCGGCGAAGGGAGCGGGTTGCGGAAGGAGGGAGCGGACGGGCCGAAAAGCGCATCGCCCGGTCGGGTGACGCGAGTGTCGGGCGACGGCTGAGGGGGGCCAGACTGGGGCGATGGACGAGGAGGAACCGCTGGCGTCGTGGGCGGCCAGGCGGGAGCAACAGCTGCGGCCGGTCGGGCAGTTGCGGGTCCTACGGCTGATGGACGGGCGGCCGCGGGGCGCCCATGTGGCGCCGGGCGAACCGAGGCTGATCGTGCGCTGGGACGGCTACCAGTGGCTGCCGGAGACGGGGGCCGAGGACTATGCCGCCGCTCAGCGGATCCTCCACGGCATCGAGGGCGGCGGCGCACCGCGGCCCGGGCGCTCGGTGCGGCGGCCGAGGAAGGCGCCGGGGCGCCACCGCAAGCCCTGAGGTCCGCACGGGTGGGCCGCTCCACCCGCGCCCGGATCCCACCCGCGCCCGGATCCCACTCGCGCCCGGACGCCGGGATGGGAGTGGACCCCGAGGCGCGAGCGGCCCGGGGACGCGAGCGGGGCCCGGCGCCGCCCGGCGCCGGACCCCGACAGTCGCTGCCCGCAGGTCAGTTGTGGGCGTGCAGGTCGGCGTTCAGGCCGCCCCAGGAGCCGGAGCGGGCGATGACCTCGACCGCGCCGCTCTGCGAGTTGCGGCGGAACAGCAGGTTGTCCTGGCCGGACAGCTCGACGGCCTTGGCCACCGTGCCGTTCGGGGTGGTGACCCGGGTGCCGGCGGTCACGTACAGGCCGGCCTCGACCACGCAGTCGCTGCCGAGCGAGATGCCGATGCCCGCGTTGGCGCCGAGCAGGCAGCGCTCGCCGACCGAGACGACCTGCTTGCCGCCGCCGGACAGGGTGCCCATGATCGAGGCGCCGCCGCCGATGTCGCTGTGGTCGCCGACGACGACGCCCGCGCTGATCCGGCCCTCGACCATGGAGGTGCCCAGGGTGCCGGCGTTGAAGTTGACGAAGCCCTCGTGCATCACGGTGGTGCCGACGGCCAGGTGCGCGCCGAGCCGGACGCGGTCGGCGTGGGCGATGCGCACACCGGTCGGGGCGACGTAGTCGGTCATCCGCGGGAACTTGTCGATCCCGTACACGGCCAGCTGGCCGCCCTGGGCGCGCACGGCCAGGCGGGCCTGCTCGACCTTGTCCACCGGGACGGGGCCGATGCTGGTCCACGCGACGTTGGCCAGCAGGCCGAAGACGCCGTCCAGGTTCTGGCCGTGCGGCTTGACCAGACGGTGGCTGAGCAGGTGCAGCCGCAGGTAGACGTCGTGGGTGTCGAGCGGCTTCTCGTCCAGCGAGGCGATGGTGGTGCGCACGGCGACCACCTCGACGCCACGGCGCGCGTCGGCGCGCAGCGCCTCGGCCGCGCCGGCGCCGAGCTCGGCCTCGGCCTGCTCGGCGGTCAGGCGGACGGTGCCGGCCGGGCCGGGCTCGGCGGCCAGCACGGGGGCGGGGAACCAGGTGTCGAGGACGGTGCCGTCGGCGGCGATGGTGGCCAGACCGGCGGCCACGGCGCCGTTCGCCGGGGAGGTGGATTCGAGCGAGGTGGATTCAGCAGTCACACCGTGCACGTTAACCAATGCGGGGCCCCGGTGCCGAACACGCCCGCCGGGCGGACACGCCCGTCGGACCTGCTGGTCGGCGGTCCGCGGGGCGGGAAAACCCGGTGCTCGCCGCGCCGGCGCTGGGCAATACTTCAGCGGGTGTTCATGTCGATCTCCACCACCGGCAGCGCCGAGGACCCGGCCGCGGACCTCGGGTTCCTGCTGCACAAGCACCCCGACAAGGTCCAGCGGTTCACCACGTCGCACGGCGAGGCCCACGTCTTCTACCCCGAGGCGGGGGACGAGGTCTGCACCGCGGCGCTGCTGCTGGACATCGACCCGATCGCACTGGTCCGCAAGGGCCGGGGCGACGGCAGAGGGCGCGGCGGCTCGCCCGACTTCGCGCTCTCCCAGTACGTCAACGACCGCCCGTACGCGGCGTCCTCGCTGCTCGCGGTGGCGCTGCGGACGGTGTTCCGGTCCGCGATGAAGGGCGCCTGCCCGGCCCGGCCCGAACTGCCCGGGCGGGCCCGTCCGCTGCGCATCGACCTGCCCGCCGTGCCCGCCAACGGCGCGGGTGAGGGCGGCGGCCCGGCCCTGGTGGTCCGGCTGTTCGAACCGCTGGGCTGGCAGGTCGAGGCGACGGCGATCCCGCTGGACGAGTCGTTCCCCGAGTGGGGCGAGTCCCGCTACGTGCGGGTCGCGCTCTCCTCCGGAACGGTACGGCTCGCCGACGCGCTCCAGCAGCTGTACGTGCTGCTGCCGGTACTGGACGGTGCCAAGCACTACTGGGTCGCCCCGGACGAGGTGGACAAGCTGCTCGCCGCCGGTCAGGGCTGGCTGGCGGCCCACCCGGAGCGCGCCCTGATCACCCGCCGCTACCTGGCCCGGCGCTGGTCGCTGACCCGGGCCGCGATGGAGCGCCTGGAGCTGGCCCGGCTGGCGGAGGCCGACGACCGCGAGGTCGAGGAGATCGACAACGCGGTCGACGACCGGCCCGAGGAGGAGGTCGGGCCCGGGGAGGAGGTCGGGCCCGGGGAGGAGGTCGGGCCCGGGGAGGAGGTCGGCGAGCAGCCGGAGCCCCGGCAGCCCTCCCTCGCCGAGCGGCGCCGCGCCGCGATCCTCACCGCGCTGCGTGAGAGCGGTGCCGCCCGTGTCGCCGATCTCGGTTGCGGCCAGGGCGAGTTGATCGGCGAGCTGCTCAAGGACCCCCGGTTCACCGGGATCCTCGGCGTGGACGTCTCCGTCCGGGCAGTGCGGGCGGCGAGTCGTAAGCTGGGCCTGGAGCGGTTGTCGGAGCGTCAGGCGGCCCGGGTGGCGCTGGCACAGGGAGCGCTCACCTACACCGACGCCCGGCTCAAGGGCTTCGACGCGGCGGTGCTGTGCGAGGTGATCGAGCACCTGGACCTGCCGCGGCTGCCCGCGCTGGAGTACGCGGTGTTCGGCGCCGCCAGGCCGAGGACGGTCGTGGTCACCACGCCGAACGCCGAGTACAACGTCCGCTGGGAGAGCCTGCCGGCGGGCGCCGTCCGGCACGCCGACCACCGCTTCGAGTGGTCCCGGGCCGAGTTCCGCGCCTGGGCCGGGAAGGTCGCCGCCGCGTACGGCTACACCGTGGAGCTGCGCCCGGTCGGTCCGGAGGACGAGCAGGTCGGCGCCCCGACCCAGCTGGCCCTGTTCACCACGACCACGACGCCCGAAGGAGGCGAGCCCCGATGACCGATGACACGACCGACACCCCTGGCGACGACCAGGGCCAGGACCACGCGGAGAGCACCACCCCCCGCCGCCTCCCCGTCACCGACGTCTCCCTCGTCGTCCTGATCGGCACCAGCGGCGCGGGCAAGTCCACCTTCGCCCGTCGCCACTTCCTGCCCACCCAGGTGATCTCCTCCGACTTCTGCCGGGGCCTGGTCGCCGACGACGAGAACGACCAGTCCGCCTCCGCCGAGGCCTTCGACGTCCTGCACTACATCGTCGGCAAGCGACTGGCGGCCGGCCGGCTGACCGTCGTGGACGCCACGAACGTCCAGCCCGAGGCCCGCCGTCAGCTGGTCGCGATCGCCCGCGAGCACGACGTGCTGCCGATCGCGATCGTCCTGGACGTCCCGCCGGGGGTGTGCGCCGAGCGCAACCGCTCCCGCCCGGACCGTCGGCTGCCGGCCCACGTGATCCCCCGCCAGCACCGCGAGCTGCGCCGTTCCCTCCGGGGCCTGGAGCGCGAGGGCTTCCGAAAGGTGCACGTCCTGCGTGGCGAGGCCGAGGTGGCGGCGGCCGGGGTCGAGCTGGAGAAGCGCTACAACGACCTGCGCCACCTCACCGGCCCGTTCGACATCGTCGGCGACATCCACGGCTGCCGCTCCGAGCTGGAGACCCTGCTGACCAGGCTCGGCTACACCCTCACCCGGGACGCCGAGGGCCGCCCGGTGGACGCCGCGCACCCCGCGGGCCGCACCGCCGTCTTCGTCGGCGACCTGGTCGACCGTGGCCCGGACACCCCGGGCGTGCTGCGCCTGGTGATGGGCATGGTGGCGGCCGGCCACGCGCTCTGCGTGCCGGGCAACCACGAGAACAAGCTCGGCCGGGCGCTGGACGGCAAGAAGGTCAACGTCGCCTACGGCCTCCAGGAGTCGCTGGACCAGTTGGCCGGGGAGAGCGAGGAGTTCCGGGCCGAGGCCCGCGCGTTCATGCGCGGCCTGGTCAGTCACTACCTGCTGGACGGCGGCGCCCTGGTGGTCTGCCACGCCGGCCTGCCGGAGAGGTACCACGGCCGCAACTCCGGCCGGGTCCGCTCGCACGCGCTGTACGGGGAGACCACCGGCGAGACCGACGAGTACGGCCTGCCGGTGCGCTACCCGTGGGCGGAGGAGTACCGGGGCCGGGCGCTGGTGGTCTACGGCCACACCCCGGTGCCGTCGGCGAGCTTCGTCAACAACACCGTCTGCCTGGACACCGGCTGCGTCTTCGGCGGCAGTCTGACCGCGCTGCGCTACCCGGAACGCGAGCTGGTGAGTGTCGAGGCCGAGCGTGAGTGGTACGCCCCGGTCCGCCCGCTGATCACCGACGCGCCGGGCGCCCGCGAGGGCCGTCCGCTGGACCTCGCCGACGTGGCCGGGCGCCGGACCGTCGAGACCGGGCTGCACGGGCGGGTGGCCGTCCGGGAGGAGAACGCGGCCGCCGCGCTGGAGGTGATGAGCCGCTTCGCGCTGGACCCGCGGCTGCTCGCCTACCTGCCGCCGACGATGGCGCCGAGCGCCACCTCCCGCCGGGAGGGCTACCTGGAGCACCCGGAGGAGGCGTTCCTCGGCTACCGGGCGGACGGCGTGCGGCACCTGGTCTGCGAGGAGAAGCACATGGGCTCGCGCGCGGTGCTGCTGGTCGCCCGGGACGGGGCCGCGCTGGAGCGCCGCTTCGGCGTGGCCGGCCCCGGCGCGATCTGGACCCGGACCGGCCGTGCCTTCCTCGCCGACGAGGAGTTGACCGGCGCCGTGCTCGACCGGGTCCGGGCGGCCGCCGAGCGTTCCGGGCTGTTCGAGGAGCTGGCCACCGACTGGCTGCTGCTGGACGCCGAGCTGATGCCCTGGTCGCTGAAGGCGGTGGAGCTGTTGCGCCGCCAGTACGCGGCGGTCGGCGCGGCGGCGGGCGCGGCCCTGCCGGAGGTGCTGTCCGCGCTGGAGCGGGCGGCCGGGCGCGGCCTGGACCTGGCCGGTCTGACCGCCCGCCAGCGGCAGCGCGCGGCCGACGCGCGGGCGTTCACCGAGGCGTACCGGCGCTACTGCTGGCCGACCGAGGGCCTGTCGGGCATCCGGCTCGCGCCGTTCCAGCTGCTCGCGGCCGAGGGGGCGAACCTCGCGGTGCGCCCGCACGACGAGCACCTGGCGTGGATCGACCGCCTGGTGGCCGCCGACGCGTCCGACGGGCCTGGCGCGCCCGACTCCGTCGACGGCACGGAGCACCAGGAGCACCAGGAGCACCAGGAGCGCCCGGAGCGCCCGGAGCCCCGGAAGGAGCCGGTGCTGCACCGCACCCGCCGGATCCTGGTGGACACCGAGGACGAGGCCTCGACGGCCGCCGCCACCGCCTGGTGGGAGGAGCTGACCGCGGCGGGTGGTGAGGGCATGGTGGTCAAGCCGCTGGCCTCGCTGGTGCGCACCGCGCGCGGCGAGGGCCGGCCGGGCGGCCTGGTGCAGCCCGGCGTGAAGGTGCGCGGCCGGGAGTACCTGCGGATCATCTACGGTCCGGACTACACCGAGCACCTCGACCGGCTGCGCCTGCGCGCGCTGGGCCACAAGCGCTCGCTGGCGCTGCGCGAGTACGCGCTGGGCCTGGAGGCGCTGGACCGGCTGGCGGCGGGGGAGCCGCTGTGGCGGGTGCACGAGCCGGTCTTCGCGGTGCTCGCGCTGGAGTCGGAGCCGGTCGACCCGCGGCTGTGAGGGCGGTGCCGGAGAGGGGAGCCCCCGTGGGCTCCCCTTCTCCGGCCCGCCTCTGTATAGAAATTCCGAGCATCGTATAGACTTGCTGCTTTCCCGTAGCCCCGTCACCCCAGGAGCCCGGCATGGCCTTCAACCTCCGGAACAGGCACTTCCTCAAGGAGCTCGACTTCACGCCCCAGGAGTTCCGCTTCCTGGTGGACCTCGCCGCCACGCTCAAGGCGGCGAAGTGCGCGGGCACCGAGCAGCCCCGGCTGCGCGGCAAGAACATCGCGCTGATCTTCGAGAAGACCTCCACCCGTACCCGCTGCGCCTTCGAGGTCGCCGCCCACGACCAGGGCGCCACCACCACCTACCTGGACCCCGCGGGCTCGCAGATCGGCCACAAGGAGTCCATCAAGGACACCGCGCGGGTGCTCGGCCGGATGTTCGACGGCATCGAGTACCGCGGCCACGGCCAGGAGGTCGTCGAGGAGCTGGCCGAGTACGCCGGCGTCCCGGTCTGGAACGGTCTGACCGACGAGTGGCACCCCACCCAGATGCTGGCCGACGTGCTCACCGTCACCGAGCACACCGCCAAGCCGCTGTCCGAGGTCGCCCTCGCCTACCTCGGCGACGCCCGCTCCAACATGGGCAACTCGCTGCTGGTCACCGGCGCCCTGCTCGGCATGGACATCCGGATCGTCGCCCCGCGCGCGCTCTGGCCCACCGAGGAGGTGCAGGAGTCGGCACAGGCCCTGGCCGGGACGACCGGCGCCCGGATCACCCTGACCGAGGACGTGGCCGAGGGCGTGGCCGGCGCCGACTTCCTCTACACCGACGTCTGGGTCTCGATGGGCGAGCCCAAGGAGGTCTGGGCCGAGCGGATCGAGCTGCTCAAGCCGTACCAGGTCTCCATGGACACCGTCCGGGCCACCGGCAACCCGGACGTGAAGTTCCTGCACTGCCTGCCCGCCTTCCACGACCTCGGCACGGTCGTCGGGCGGCAGATGCACGAGGCGACCGGCATGACCGAGCTGGAGTGCACCGACGAGCTGTTCGAGTCGGCGCACTCCATCGTGTTCGACCAGGCCGAGAACCGGCTGCACACCATCAAGGCGGTGCTGGTCGCCACTCTCGGCTCCTGACCGGCCCCGACCCGGCCCCGACCCGGCCCTGACCGGCCCGGAGGCCGCGGAGGTCGCGGAAGCCGCCGGGCCGGGGCCGGCTCGGCGCCCGGCCTCAGTCGTCCAGCTTGACGCAGGCCACCCGGTCGCCCGCCGCGTGCGGGCCGGCCGGGGTGCCCGCGTGCAGCACCAGCGAGCGGGCCTCGCCCGGCCGTGGCTGCCAGGCCACCGCGGTGGTGGCACTGCCCCCGCCCCGCCCGTCGGTGCGCAGCACCAACCGCAGTTCGTTGCGCTCGTTGGCGTACACCGGGTCGCTGGACGGCTGCACCGGGTCGACCTCGTCCTGGTAGTGCGGCCCGGAGGAGGCCGGGTCGGCCCCGCAGCCGCCGGTGTGCAGGTGCACCGGGAACTCGTGGTCGGGGGCGAGCCCGGAGGCCGTCAGGGTGAGCACCGTGCGTCCGGGCATCGAGCGGTCGGTGACGATCCGAACGTGCGAGCCGTACGGCACCAGGTCGCTCGCGTAGCTGATGGCGGCCGGCGGGACGAAGGCGGTGGCCGGGTCGAAGTCGGCCTCGACGACGGAGACCGGCGAGGTGGCGGGGACGAGCAGGGCCAGTGGCAGCAGGGCGGCGGCGAGCGGAGCGGTCATCGGGACGGGGCCTTCCACGGGCGGGGCGGGGGTCGCCCTGCTAACGCGGCCGGGGCTCCGAGGACACCCGGCCCGTGGCGGCTCAGTCGCGCCGGATCCCCCGGATCTCGCAGCGCGGCCCGCTGGCCCGCATCAGCCGCAGGTCGGCGGTGACCAGCGGCACCCCGTACCGCTCGGCGACCGCGACGTACGCGGCGTCGTCCGGGGTGAGGTTGTCCTTGAGCTCCCAGATCCGGCCGAGCAGCGGCGCCACCTCGACCTTGCGGATCGTCACCGCCGCGAGTTCTCCGGTGAGTTCGGCGACCCGCTCGGCGGTCAGTTCCTTGGCCAGGTAGAGCCCGCGCAGCGACTGCATCACCTCGATGACGATGTGCTCGGGCGCCACCCATTCGCCGCCGGAGGCGAGTTCCGCGCGGGCCCGGATCCCGCGCGGGCCCTGGTCGGCTAGCGCCAGTACCAGCGCGGATGCGTCCACCACGATCATCTGTCGGCCCCTGCCCGTTTCCGCACGTCGAGTCACCGGCCACGGTACCGGGGCGGCCCGGGGGCGCGTCCCGCGGATCCCTGCCGCCCCCTCGCGCCCCGTGACGAGGTGGGCGCCCCGCCTGCCGTGCCTGCCGTGCCTGCCGCGCCCGCCCCGCACGGCCGGACGCCGGGGCCCGGAAGCCGCGTCACGGGCGGGGCGGGGCGGGGCGGGGGCGGGGCGGCGGTCAGGGCAGGATCAGCAGTCCGGCCAGCAGCGAGGCGGCGTTGGCGGTGCCGGCGGCGAGCCAGGGCAGCGGGTCGCGCGGGCGGAGCCCGGCGAGCGGGCCCAGCAGCAGCGCCTCGACGGCGCAGACCGCGGCCTCGCCGAGCGTGAAGCTCGTCCAGTACGCTGCCGCCGGCCCGTCGGTCCAGTGCCGGAGGGTCCACCAGAGCAGCGGGTGCGTCACCAGGTTGACCAGGACGGCGGCCGCGGCCGCCCGCCCGGGTCGGACCCGCCCCACGCGGACGAGGGCGGCGGTGTAGACGGGCGTCTCGGTCAGCAGGGTGAGGGCGAGGGCCACCGGATAGCGCACGGCGGGGATCGTGCCACGGAGAGGGGGAGCATGGCGACCACGAGCGCGGGCGCGACCACCGGCACCCCCGGCACCCCCGGCGCCACCAGCGCCCCCGGCGCCGCAGGCGCCGAGGGAACCGCCTGGCCCGCGCCCGGCCCGGCCGCCCGGCCCGGCGTCGCGCCGTTCGCGGGCTTCGCCCTGTCGGCCGTCCTCGCCCTGGCACTGGCGCTGCGGGCGCCGACCGGCCTGGCGGTGCTGGGCCTGGCCGTCTTCGGCCTGCTGCACAACGTGCTGGAGCTGCGTTACGTGGCCGGCCGCTTCGCCGCCGTGCTGACCGGCCCGCTGCTGCGGCTGCTGCTGGCGCTGGTGACCGGCATCGTGCTGTGCCGCCTGCTGCCGCCCTCGCGGGCCGCCCAGTCGGCGGAGGTCCTGCTCGCGTACGGCCTGCTGGCGGCGGCCTGCCGGTACGGGCTGCGCGGCCGTCCCCGGCTGCTGCTCGCGGGCGTGGTGCTGCTGGGGGTGGCCGGCGCGGCCTCGCTGGCGTTTCCCGCGTACCACTTCGTGGTGCTGGCCCATCTGCACAACGTGGTGCCGCTGCTGTTCCTGGCCGAGTGGTCGCGCCGGCTGGCGCGGGGCCGTGCGGCGTTCCTGGCGTTGCAGTCGGCCTGGGTGCTGCTGGTGCCGGCCCTGTTGTTGAGCGGTCTGCTGGACGGGCTGCTGTCCGAGCGCCCCGGTGGCTGGACGGACCGGCTGGCGGCGGCGTACACCCCGCCGGCCCTGCTGACGCCGCAGGCGGGGCTGCGCTTCCTGGCGGTGTTCGCCTTCCTCCAGTCGATGCACTACGTGGTCTGGGTGTGGTTCCTGCCGCGGTACGCGCCGGAGGCGGCGGAGCGCTTCGACGCCCGGGTGCCGGGGCTGCGCGGGGTGCGGGCCTGGGGGCTGGGCGCGGTCCTGGGGCTGCTGCTGGCCCTGTTGTTCGCGGTGGATTACGCCCGGGGCCGGTCGGTGTACGCCGCGTTGGCGAGCTACCACGCCTATCTGGAGTTCCCGGTGCTGCTGATGCTGGTTCTGGGCCCGGGAGCGAACCGGGCGCGAACGGAGGAGGAAGAGTGACGACGATCCGGCTGGCCGACATCGCCCCCTCGCCGACCGGCGGTTCCGGTGGTGAGCTTGTGGTGGTGCTGCTGGTGGCGGCGGCTGTCGTGGCGGGTGCGGTGTGGCTGATCAGGCTGGAGCGCAAGCGGCGCGGCCCGGACGACCGGTGAGCCACGGCATGCACTATGGTTTATCTCGACATCGAGATAACTGCCCCTTACGATATATCTCGACATCAAGATACTTGCCGAGAGGCGCTCGCCGGCGATGCGGGCAAGGTCAGCCTAAGTAAGGGTGACCTTACCACCGCGTGACGGCCGGATATCGCACGAAGCACCCAGAAGGAGTCAGTCGTGTCCGCGAACAGCTTCGACGCCCGCAGCTCGCTGCAGGTGGGCGACGAGTCGTACGAGATCTTCAAGCTCTCCGCCGTCGAGGGTTCCGAGCGGCTGCCGTACAGCCTCAAGGTGCTGCTGGAGAACCTGCTCCGCACGGAGGACGGCGCGAACATCACCGCCGACCACATCCGCGCCCTCGGCGCCTGGGACGAGAACGCCCAGCCGAGCCAGGAGATCCAGTTCACGCCGGCCCGCGTGATCATGCAGGACTTCACCGGCGTGCCGTGCGTGGTCGACCTCGCCACCATGCGCGAGGCCGTCAAGGAGCTGGGCGGCGACCCGGCCAAGATCAACCCGCTGGCCCCGGCCGAGCTGGTCATCGACCACTCGGTCATCGCCGACAAGTTCGGCACCAAGGACGCGTTCACCCAGAACGTCGAGATCGAGTACGGCCGCAACAAGGAGCGCTACCAGTTCCTGCGCTGGGGCCAGACCGCCTTCGACGAGTTCAAGGTCGTCCCGCCGGGCACCGGCATCGTCCACCAGGTGAACATCGAGCACCTGGCCCGCACCGTCATGGTCCGCGGCGGCCAGGCCTACCCGGACACCTGTGTCGGCACCGACTCGCACACCACCATGGTCAACGGCCTGGGCGTGCTGGGCTGGGGCGTCGGCGGCATCGAGGCCGAGGCCGCCATGCTCGGCCAGCCGGTCTCCATGCTGATCCCGCGCGTCGTCGGCTTCAAGCTGACCGGCGAGCTGCCGGCCGGCACCACCGCCACCGACCTGGTGCTCACCATCACCGAGATGCTGCGCAAGCACGGTGTGGTCGGCAAGTTCGTCGAGTTCTACGGCGACGGCATCGGCTCCATCCCGCTGGCCAACCGCGCCACCATCGGCAACATGTCGCCGGAGTTCGGCTCGACCTGCGCGATCTTCCCGATCGACGCCGAGACCATCAACTACCTGAAGCTCACCGGCCGCGACGAGCAGCAGCTCGCCCTGGTCGAGGCGTACGCCAAGGAGCAGGGTCTCTGGCACAACCCGTCGCACGAGCCGGTCTACTCCGAGTACCTGGAGCTGGACGTCTCGACCGTCGTCCCGTCGATCTCCGGCCCGAAGCGCCCGCAGGACCGCGTGATCCTGGCCGAGGCCGCCGAGCGGTTCGCCGAGGCGCTGCCGACCTACTCCGCCGAGGCCTCGAAGCCGACCGCCGTCACCGCCCCCGACGGCTCGTCCTACGAGATCGACAACGGCGCGGTCGTGATCGCCTCGATCACCTCCTGCACCAACACCTCCAACCCCTCCGTCATGCTGGGCGCCGCCCTGCTGGCGAAGAAGGCCGTGGAGAAGGGCCTGCGCGTCAAGCCCTGGGTCAAGACCACCCTGGCGCCCGGCTCCAAGGTCGTCATGGACTACTACGAGAAGGCCGGCCTGCTCCCGTACATGGAGAAGCTGGGCTTCAACCTGGTCGGCTACGGCTGCGTCACCTGCATCGGCAACTCGGGCCCGCTGCCCGAGGAGGTCTCGGCCGCCGTCAACGAGGCCGACCTCGCGGTCGTCTCGGTGCTCTCCGGCAACCGCAACTTCGAGGGCCGGATCAACCCGGACGTCAAGATGAACTACCTGGCCTCCCCGCCGCTGGTGGTCGCCTACGCCCTCGCCGGCAACATGAACATCGACATCACCAAGGACGCCCTGGGCCAGGACGCCGACGGCAACGACGTGTTCCTCGCCGACATCTGGCCGTCCGAGCAGGAGGTCGCCGACACCGTCGCCGGCTCCATCGACGAGGCCATGTTCGACAAGGGCTACCAGGACGTCTTCGCCGGTGACCACCGCTGGCAGTCGCTCCCGGTCCCGACCGGCAACACCTTCGAGTGGGACGCCGAGTCCACCTACGTCCGCAAGCCCCCGTACTTCGAGGGCATGGCCAAGACCCCGAGCCCGGTGACCGACATCGCCGGCGCCCGCGTCCTGGCCAAGCTGGGCGACTCGGTCACCACCGACCACATCTCCCCGGCCGGCAACATCAAGCCGGGCACCCCGGCGGCGCAGTACCTGACCGCCAACGGTGTCGAGAAGCGCGACTTCAACTCCTACGGTTCCCGTCGTGGCAACCACGAGGTGATGATCCGCGGCACCTTCGCCAACATCCGCCTGCGCAACCAGATCGCGCCGGGCACCGAGGGCGGCTACACCCGCGACTTCACCCAGGCCGACGCGCCGGTGTCGTTCATCTACGACGCCTCGCAGAACTACCAGGCCGCCGGCATCCCGCTGGTCGTCCTGGCCGGCAAGGAGTACGGCTCCGGTTCGTCCCGCGACTGGGCCGCCAAGGGCACCGCGCTGCTGGGCGTCAAGGCCGTCATCGCCGAGTCGTACGAGCGCATCCACCGCTCGAACCTGATCGGCATGGGCGTCCTGCCGCTGCAGTTCCCGGAGGGCGAGAACGCCGAGTCCCTCGGCCTGACCGGCGAGGAGACCTTCTCCTTCACCGGCGTGACCGAGCTCAACGAGGGCCGCACCCCGAAGACCGTCAAGGTCAAGGCCGGTGACGTCGAGTTCGACGCGGTCGTGCGCATCGACACCCCCGGTGAGGCGGACTACTACCGCAACGGCGGCATCCTGCAGTACGTGCTGCGCTCGCTCATCGGCTGACCGGGCTCATCGGCTGACCGGGCACGGCGGCCGAGTCCCGCACGGGCCCGAGGAGGGGCCGGACCGCACATCGCGGTCCGGCCCCTCTTTTGCATGCTGCACCGACCGGGCCCGCCCCCTTGTGCGGTGAACGGCAGATGGACTAAACCTCTCTCTCATCTGGTCCAGACCATTTGACGTCGCTTCAGAGAACAGGTCCGGTATGCCCACTCGCGCCTCAGCCCTGCTCGCCGCCGCCACCGTCGCCGCGCTGCTCGCCGCCCCCGCCACCGCCAACGCCGCCGACGGACGGCACGGCCCGAAGCTGAAGGGCCAGCGGGTCGGCTACTTCACCCAGTGGGGCGCCGACAGCTCCGCCAAGCGGGTCCAGGAGTCCGGCCAGGCGGCCAGGCTCACCGTCATCAACTACGCCTTCGGCAACGTCTCCGCCGAGGGCACCTGCTTCGAGAGCAACGAGGCCGGCCAGGGTGACGCCCACAACGACTACCAGCGCTCCTTCTCCGCGGCCGAGTCGGTGGACGGCGTGGCCGACGCCCCGGGCCAGAAGCTGAAGGGCCACTTCAACCAGCTGCGCAAGCTCAAGGCGAAGAACCCCCAGCTGCGCACGGTCGTCTCGCTGGGCGGCTGGAGCTGGTCCAAGTACTTCTCCGACGCGGCCGCCACCCCCGAGGCCCGCAAGAAGTTCGTCTCCTCCTGCATCGACCTCTACCTCAAGGGCGACGTGCCGGTCCTGGCCGGCTCCCCGGAGGGCGGCAAGGGCGCGGCCGCGGGCGTCTTCGACGGCATCGACGTCGACTGGGAGTACCCGGGCGGCGGCGGGGACGCGGGCAACGTGGTCCGGCCCGAGGACGGCCGCAACTTCACCCTGCTGATGCAGGAGTTCCGCGACCAGCTGGACGCCCTGAGCGGCAGGAAGGGCAAGCACTACCTGCTGACCGCCGCCGTGGCCGCCAACGAGACCGTCGCCGACCGGCTCGAACTGCCCCGGCTCAGCGAGTCGATGGACTGGCTGAACGTGATGACCTACGACCTGCACGGTCCGTGGGAGGGCAAGGGCCCGGCCAACCACCAGGCCAACCTGTACTCCGACCCGACCGACCCGGACCCGCGCCGGCGCAGCGCCGACACCGCCGTGACGCACTACCAGGAGCGTGGGATGCCCTCCGAGCAGCTCGTCCTCGGCGCCCCGCTGTACGGCCACGGCTGGACCGGCGTCGCCCCCGGCAAGCGCGGCGGCCTCTTCCAGAGCGCCACCGCGGCCGCGCCCGACCACTCGTACCAGGAGATCAACGCGCTGCCGGGCAAGGTCTACCTGGACCGTGACCACGGCGCGTCCTGGAAGTACGACGGCACCACCTTCTACAGCTACGACACCGCCGAGGTGCTCACCCAGAAGGCGCGGTACACGCGCTGGAACGACCTGGCCGGGGTGATGGTCTGGTCGCTGGACGGCGACGACGCCCAGGGCAGCGCGATCGCCGCGCTGGACCGCGGTCTGCGCCGCGACTGACCGCCCCGCATCCAGGGCCCGCCGCGGACGCACCCGCGGCGGGCCCCCGCTACGCCGTCGGCTGCGCGCGCGGACGTGTACCGTCCCGGCGAGCCGGCCGTGGCGGTGAAGGCCCTTTCGGCGTACGGCCGTTGCGGCGTACGGCCGGTCAGGCCCGGGGGCGGTCCGTCAGGCCCGGTCGCAGGCCTGCGCCCGCAGCGCGCGGGCCAGGTCGTCGCGGCGCTCCAGTACCAGACGGCGCAGCGCCGGCGCGGCCTGCGGGTGCCCGGCCAGCCAGGCGTCGGCCTCGGCCAGGGTCTGCTCGTCGGTCTGGGCGATCGGGAAGAAGCCGCCGACGATCCGCATCGCGATCTCGATGGTCCGGTCGGCCCAGATCCGCTCCAGCAGCTTGAAGTACGGCGCCGCGTAGAGGGCGCTCAGGTCGCGCTGGGAGGGGATCGAGAAGCCCGCGGTGTTGGCCTCGACCAGGGCGCTCGGCAGCTCGTCCGAGTCGATCACGGCCGACCAGGCGGCGGCCTTGGCCTCCGCGGTGGGCCGGGCGGCCAGGCACTGGGTGTGGTGCCGCTTGCCGCTCGCGGTGTTGTCGGCGGCCAGTTCGGCGGCCAGCTCCTCGTCGGCGGCCTGGCCGGAGGCGGCCAGCGCCAGCCACAGCGACCAGCGCAGGTCCTGGTCGACCTCCAGTCCGTCGATCCGGGCGCTGCCGGACAGCAGGCCGCGGACCAGGCCGAGGTGCTCGGCGCCGCCCGCGGTCTGGGCGAGGAAGCGGGCCCAGGCCAGCTGGTGGTCGCTGCCGGGGACGGCTTCGCGCAACTCGCGCAGGGCGCCGTCGGCGAGCAGCCGGCCGCCCTCGCCGCGCCAGGCCGGGTCCGCGTACAGGTCGACGGCGGTCTTGGCCTGGGCGTGCAGCGACTGGAGCACGCCGATGTTGCCCTCCTGGCCGGCGAACCGCAGCACCAGGGCGACGTAGTCGCGGGCGGGCATCAGGCCGTCCCGGGTGAGGTTCCAGACCGCGGACCAGGTCAGCGCCCGGGCCAGCTCGTCGCGGATGTCGCCGAGGCCGGCGCGCAGGTTCTCCAGCGACTCCTCGTCGAAGCGGATCTTGCAGTAGGTCAGGTCGTCGTCGTTGAGCAGCACCAGCGCCGGGCGGGGCAGGCCGGCGGCCTCGGCGACGACGGTCCGGGCGCCGGTGACGTCCAGTTCGATCCGCCCGGTGCGGACCAGGGCGCCGTCGGCGTCCCGGTCGTACAGGCCGACCGCGATCCGGTGGGGGCGCAGCACCTCGCCGTCCTGGAGCACCGCCAGCTCGGTGATCCGGCCCTCGGCGTCGGTGGTGACCTGCGGGGTGAGCGAGTTGACCCCGGAGGTCTGGAGCCAGGCGGCGGCCCAGGCCTTGAGGTCGCGGCCGCTGGTCTCCTCCAGTACCTCCAGCAGGTCGCCCAGCTCGGTGTTGCCGAAGGCGTGGCGCTTGAAGTAGCGGCGGGCGCCCTCGAAGAAGGCCTCGGACCCGACGTACGCCACCAGCTGCTTGAGGACGGAGGCGCCCTTGGCGTAGGTGATGCCGTCGAAGTTGAGCTTGGCGTCCTCCAGGTCCCGGATGTCCGCGGTGATCGGGTGGGTGGTGGGGAACTGGTCCTGCCGGTAGGCCCAGGCCTTGCGCTGGTTGGCGAAGGTGACCCAGGCGGAGGAGTAGCGGGTGCGGGCGCCGATCAGGCCGTAGGAGCCCATGAAGTCGGCGAAGGACTCCTTCAGCCACAGGTCGTCCCACCAGCGCATGGTGACCAGGTCGCCGAACCACATGTGCGCCATCTCGTGCAGGATGACGTTGGCCCGGCCCTCGTACGCGGCGTCGGTGACCTTCGAGCGGAAGACGAACTCCTCGCGGAAGGTGACGCAGCCGGGGTTCTCCATCGCGCCGATGTTGTACTCGGGAACGAAGGCCTGGTCGTACTTGCCGAACGGGTACGGGTAGTCGAACTCCTCGTGGAAGAAGTCGAGTCCGAGCTTGGTGACGCCGAGGATCTCGTCCGCGTCGAAGTACGGGGCCAGCGACTGGCGGCACATCGCGGAGAGCGGGATCTCCAGCGCGGTGCCGTCGGCCAGCTCGCGGCGGTAGTGGTCGCGGGCGACGTGGTACGGGCCGGCGACGACGGCGGTGAGGTAGGTGGAGATCGGCTTGGTCGGCGCGAACTCCCAGGTGCGGCCGCCGTCCTGCTCGGCGGCGTCCTGCCCGGTGCCGTCCTGCTCGGTGACCTTCTCGTGGGGGGCGTTGGACCACACGTTCCAGCCGGCCGGGGCGGTCACGGTGAAGGTGAACGGGGCCTTCAGGTCGGGCTGCTCGAAGTTCGCGAAAACCCGGCGGGCGTCGGCCGGCTCGTAGTGGGTGTAGAGGTAGGTCTCGCCGTCCACCGGGTCGACGAAGCGGTGCAGGCCCTCGCCGGTGCGGCTGTAGGCGCAGTCCGCCTCGACGGTCAGCACGTTCTCGGCGGCCAGGCCGTCGACGTGCACCCGGGCGCCGTCGTAGGCGGTGGCCGGGTCGAGGGCTCGGCCGTTCAGGGTGACCGAGCGGACGGCGGGGGCGAGAAGGTCGAGGAAGGTGCCGGCACCGGGCTGGGAGCAGCGGAAGGTGACGGTGGTGGTGGAGCGGAAGGTGCCGGCCGCCCGGTCAGGGGCCGAGGTCACGTCCAGCCGGACCCGGTAGCCGTCCACGGTCAGGATGCTGGCCCGCTGCTGCGCCTCGTCGCGGCTGAGGTTCTTGCCCGGCACGGCGGTACTCCTTTGTCCGGCTCGCACGGTGGTGCGCCTGTGGGTGGTGCGGTCTCGCGCGGGGTGTGCCCCGCGCGCGGGGTCATCCTTTCACGCCGCTCGCCGTCAGTACCATTGCACAGGCCGCCGCGTTCGCGCCGGAATCAGCGGCCCCGGGCGGGTGTTGGCGTTCCGGGGGTGGAACTCCTCCCTGCCCAGGATCGCCTCACGAAGGACACCACCAGTGACGACTGCCACTGAGCGCAAGACCGCCGACTTCTGGTTCGACCCGGCCTGCCCGTGGGCGTGGATGACGTCCCGCTGGATGGTCGAGGTCGAGCGGCTGCGTCCGGTCGACGTGCGCTGGCACGTGATGAGCCTGTCGGTGCTCAACGAGCACCGGGACCTCCCGGAGAGCTACCGGGAGCTGCTGGACAACGCCTGGAGCGCGGTGCGGGTCTGCATCGCCGCCGCGGAGCAGCACGGGCCGCAGGTGCTCGGCCGGCTCTACACCGAGCTGGGCGTGCGCTTCCACAACCAGGGCCTGCCGCAGAACCGGGAGACCATCGAGGCCGCCCTGGTGGCCGCGGGCCTGCCGGCGGAGCTGGCCGACGCGGGCGGCACGGACGCCTACGACGACGCCCTGCGCGCCTCGCACAAGGAGGGCATCACCCTGGTCGGCGAGGACGTCGGCACCCCGGTGATCGCGGTCGAGGGCGCGGACGGCGAGCGGGTGGCCTTCTTCGGCCCGGTGGTCACCCCCGCCCCGAAGGGCGAGGCCGCGGCCCGGCTGTGGGACGGCACCCTGCTGGTGGCCTCCACCCCGGGCTTCTACGAGATCAAGCGCACCCGCACGGCCGGCCCGTCCTTCGAGTGAGCCGTACGTAGTTCCCCGCAGACGCGGCAGGGCCCGGTACCGATCGGTACCGGGCCCTCGCCGTGCGTGGACGGGAAGGTCAGCGCAGGGCGGCGTCCCGGCGCTGCTTGAGCAGCCCGGCGACGGTGAGCAGCGCGACCAGCACGCCGGCCGCGTACAGCTGGTCGCGGTTGCCCTCGGTGGTGGTCATCAGGGCGAGGATGGCGGCCACGGCGGCCATCGCGACCCAGGTGAGGTACGGGTAGCCCCACATCTTCACGGTGAGCAGCTCGGGCGCCTCGCGCTCCAGCCGGCGGCGCATCCGCAGCTGGACGACGCAGATGAACAGCCAGACCACCAGGATCGCCACGCCGGTGGTGTTCATCAGCCAGGTGAACACGGTGTCCGGCCAGAACTTGGCCGCCAGCACGGCGCCGAAGCCGAACAGGCAGGAGATCAGCACGGCTCTGCGCGGCACCCCGCCGCTGACCTTGGCCAGCGCCTTGGGGCCCTGGCCGCGGCCGACCAGCGAGTACGCCATCCGGGAGGCGCCGTAGATGTTGGCGTTCATCGCGGACAGCAGCGCGACCAGCACCACCACCTGCATGATCGTTCCGGCGGCGGGCACCCCGAGGTGGCTCAGCACGGTGACGTACGGGCCGTCGGCGACGACCTTCGGGTCCTTCCAGGAGACCAGGGTGACCACCAGGGCCATCGAGCCGATGTAGAAGATCGCGATCCGCCACACCGCGGTGCGCACGGCGTTGGCGACGTTCTTCTTGGGGTCGTCGGACTCGGCGGCGGCGATGGTGACGGTCTCCAGGCCGCCGTACGCGAAGACCGAGGCGAGCAGGCCGATGATCAGTCCGTCGACGCCGTTGGGCAGGAAACCGCCCTGGCCGGTGAGGTTCGCCGTGCCGGGGGCGCCAGGGCCGATCACTCCGGCGATGCCGAGCCCGCCGAGGACCAGGAAGGCGATGATCGCGGCGACCTTGATCGCGGCGAACCAGAACTCGAACTCGCCGAAGTTCTTCACCGCGGTGAGGTTGCTGGCGCAGAAGAAGGCCATGAACAGGCCGACCCAGACCCAGGCGGAGACGCCGGGGATCCAGCCGTTGACGATCTTCCCGGCGGCGGTGGCCTCGGCGGCGACGCCGCAGCAGAGCATCACCCAGTACATCCAGCCGGCCGTGATCCCGGCCCAGGGGCCGATCTCCTTCTCGGCGTGCACCGAGAACGAGCCGGAGGCGGGGCGGGCGGCGGACATCTCGCCGAGCATTCTCATGATCAGCATGACCAGGAGGCCGGAGAGCACGAACGCCAGGATGATCGCCGGGCCGGCGGCCGCGATGCCGGCGCCGGAGCCGACGAAGAGGCCGGCGCCGATCACGCCGCCGAGGGCGATCATGGACAGGTGGCGCTGCTTCAGGCCGTGCGAGAGCTGCTGACCACCCGACGCCGGGCCTGCGGCCGGCTGGGTGCCGTTGGGGGTCCCGGTCGCCGTCGGGGCGGAAGTGGGGGCCATAGGGGTGGTTCCAGACTGTGCGGTATGCGACATGAGCTGTCCAATATCCGGCGGCACCCCTGTCCATGCCAAGAATGTTCGATTCGGGCCCACCATGCGGACCCTGCCGAAACCTACTGTGATCATGCTGTGACCAGGAGTTGTTCCGGTCCGGTTCCGACAATGCCCGAGGGCGGGGGTTTGTCCGAAACCGTGCCGTTCGCCCAGTGGATCACCGCGTAGGTTCACAGGTGTTCACTCACCTGGACTCTCACGGAGGAGCCCCGATGGCCACTGCCACCACCCCGATACCGCGCCGCACCGTCCTCGCCGACCTGCTGCCCGCCGCCTCCACCCGCCTCGGCGCCCAGGCCCGCGACCTGGCCCTGGTGGCCGGCGGCGCCGCGCTGACCGGCCTGGCCGCCCAGCTGTCGGTGAACGTCCCCGGCTCGCCGGTGCCCGTCACCGGCCAGACCTTCGCCGCCCTGCTGGTCGGCACCGCGCTCGGCGCCCGCCGGGGCGTCGCCTCGATGGTGCTCTACCTGCTGGCCGGCATGGCGGGCCTGCCCTGGTTCGCCGAGGGCACCTCGGGCTGGGCGACGGCCTCCTTCGGCTACGTGATCGGCTTCGTCCTCGCCGCCGCCGTGACCGGTGCGCTGGCCCGCCGCGGCGCCGACCGCACCCCGGTCAACACCGCCGTCACCATGGTCCTCGGCAGCCTCGCCATCTACGCGGTCGGCGTCCCGTACCTCGCCCTGTCGCTGCATGTGTCGCTCGCCCGCGCCGCCGAGCTCGGCCTCTACCCGTACCTGGTCGGCGACGCCGTCAAGGCCGCCTTCGCCGCCGGCGCCCTGCCGCTGGCCTGGAAGCTGCTCGGCCGGCGCTGATCCGCCCGGCCGGCCCGCGTCGCCCGGCCGCCCCGCGCCGCCGTCCCACCCGGTCGGCGCCCCCGTTGTCGGGCCCGGGCGCACGCGCATGCCACACTCATGGCATGCGCGTGTACCTGGGCTCAGACCATGCCGGATACGAACTGAAGAACCACCTCGTGGAGTGGCTCAAGGGGGCCGGCCACGAGCCGGTCGACTGCGGGCCGCACATCTACGACGCCGAGGACGACTACCCGCCGTTCTGCCTGCGTGCCGCCGAGCGCACCGCCGCCGACGAGGACGCCCTGGGCATCGTGATCGGCGGCTCGGGCAACGGCGAGGCGATCGCCGCCAACAAGGTCAAGGGCGTCCGGGCCGCGCTGGCCTGGAGCGTGCAGACCGCCGAGCTCGGCCGTCAGCACAACAACGCCAACGTGATCTCCATCGGCGGCCGCATGCACACCCAGGAGGAGGCCACCGAGTTCGTCGAGGTCTTCCTCAAGACCCCGTACAGCGGCGAGCCCCGGCACACCCGCCGGATCGAGATGCTGAGCGAGTACGAGACCACCGGCGAGCTCCCGCCGATCCCGGCCCACCACCCGCAGGGCTGATCCCGCCACCCACCCTCCCCGACGGCCGGCCGCACGCTCCCGTGCGACCGGCCGCCGCCGTGTCCGGACACCCCGGACGGCCCTGGACGCCCCCGGACCTCGCCCGACGGGCCCGCGGCGGCCCGCTCCGCCTGTGGGATCGGCCACAGGCCCCGGCGCTCGGACACCCCCGTACGCGGGGCGCGCACGCCGCCCGCACGGCTCCGTACGCCCAACCGGCGTACGCCTCCTGACGGCACGCCCGCAACCCCGCCGATCGGCCGAAACCCGCCGGGCGCCCCGCGTTCCGGCACCCGCGCCCGCCCCCGGCCCGTCGACGCCGGGCCGTGCCCGTGGATAGGGTCGGACCCCATGGCTGGCAGAGCGCCGGGCACACCGCCCCAGACGACTGCGACGAGGCCCGGCGCCGCCACGGCGTCCGAGTCCGTGACGGCCCGGTTGCGCAAGAGGGTCCGCCGGGTCCGCCGAAGGCTGCGCACAGCCGGTGTGGACTACTTCCGCGGCGGCGCCGCCGACTGGCCGGTGCTCTGCGCGCTCGCCCTGCTCGTCCCGCTGCTGATCCTGCTCAACATCTGGATGCCCGACTGGGCCCCGCCCACCTCCCTGGTCCTGCCGATCCTGGCCGGCGCCCTGCTGCTGCGCCCCGGCAGCCTGGTGGTGCTCTACGCGCTGGCCGCGCTCGGCCTCTCCTCCGAGTCCGTGATCCACACCGGCCAGCGGGTCGCCAGCGACAACCCCGAGGCGTACATCTACGGCGTGACCCCGGGCGCGGCCCTGGTGGTCGGCGCCGCCGGGGTGGGCGGCCTGCTGCTCGCCCAGTTCCGGGCCCGGGTCGGCGTGCCCTGGTGGGGCGGCTCCACCATGCTGTTCGACCTGCGCGAGCGGCTGCGGGTGCAGAGCCGGGTGCCCGAGCTGCCGGAGGGCTGGCACGCGGACATGGCGCTGCGCCCGGCCGGCGGCCAGTCCTTCTCCGGGGACTTCGTGGTCGCCGCCCGCACCGGCCCCGGCCAGCGGCTGCTGGAGGTGGTCCTCGCGGACGTCTCCGGCAAGGGCATGGACGCCGGCTCCCGCGCGCTGCTGCTCTCCGGCGCCTTCGGCGGCCTGGTCGGCTCGCTGCCCGCGCACGACTTCCTGCCCGCCGCCAACGGCTACCTGCTGCGCCAGTCCTGGGAGGAGGGCTTCGCCACCGCCGTCCACCTGGTGCTGGACCTGGACACCGGGGAGTACGAGCTGCTCTCGGCCGGGCACCTGCCGGGCATGCAGCGGCTGGCCGGGGAGGGGCGCTGGGAGGTCAAGCAGGCCGAGGGTCCGCTGCTCGGGATCTACGACGGCGCCAAGTTCGAGGGCGTGCGCGGCCGGCTGAACCGGGGCGACGTGCTGATGCTGTGCACCGACGGCATGGTCGAGGCCCCGGGCCGGGACCTCGGGGAGGGCATGGACCGGCTGATGGGGGAGGCGGACCGGCTGGTGCCCGGCGGCGGACCCGGGACGGGCACGGGCACCGCGGCCGCGCTGATCGAGACGGTCGCCCGGGACATCAACGACGACCGCGCCGTGCTGCTGCTCTGGCGAGACTGACGGTGCCGTCGGGGCACATGCCAAGGGCAGCCGCCGCTGTCAAGCCCGGCAGCTGATCTTCGGCCAATTCGCAGGCCCCGTCGACGGAGCGGACCAGCGGCTTCCGTTCCCCGCCCCCGGCCGTTTTCCGGCCGCTCAGCACGGCCCCGCCGACGATTCGTCAGGACGGCTCCGCTATCGTCCCGGTCGGCGGAAACTCGTCTCGCATCGCAGGATATCGGCGTTGGGCTGACTTTCAGACCTTTACGCAATCGGCACGGTCGACCACACTGAGTCCGGGCGGGACTGTTCAGGATTCGGGGGATTGGGGGCGTCACGTGCGGCACGACAGACAGCGGTCGACTGTGGGCTCCCTCGCCGGCGCTGCGCCGGACGGTCCGCGATTCCGCCTCGGGACCGTCGGACAGGCCGGGGTCCGGCTTTCGCAGGTGCCGCCGGGCGGCGGCACCCCGCTATGAAAACGAGGAAGTGAGTCCGGGTGGCACTCTCCGTCTCCGCACTGGTCCTGTTCGCGATCCTGTGCATCATCTTCATCCGCAACAAGCAGATGAAGATCCCGCACGCGATCGTCGCCGCCCTGTTCGGCTTCATGCTCCACGAGACCACGGTCGCCGGCTCCATCAACTCCCTGCTGGCCAACCTCGCGCACAGCATCTCCGGCATCACCGGCGGCTGACCCGGCCGGGCCGTCCGCACCCTCGCCCAGGGGTCACCGGTCGGCCCGTCTGGCCTCCCGCCAGCGAGCGAACAGTCCCCGGGGGCGCGCCGCCGGGGCCGGGGCACGCATCGGCGCGGGTGCCACCGCACCCGCCGGCGTGTGCTGCCCCGATGCCGTCGGTTCGGCCGTCAGCAGCACGAACAGCCGTGCCCAGCACAGCCGTTCGCCCCGCGGCCAGTCCAGCGCGCGCAGCGCCGCCGACGCCGCCTCCGACACCTCGCCGCCCACCCGGACCTCGGCGACGTCGTCCCCCGCCTTCCCGCCCAGGAAGAGCTTGACGCCCACCGGCCCGGGCCCGGTCAACCCGGCGCGCAGCGCGGGCGTCAGCGCCGGCAGCACCCGGTGCTCGGCGAGCCAGCCCGCCAGGTGCTCGTTGCCGAAGCCGAACACCGCGGCCGGCCCCTGCACCGCGTGCCAGCCCGGGAGTCCGGGCAGGGCCGGGCGGTCGGCGCGGATCCCGCGGCCCCCCGCGACCTCGACCAGCACCGGGGCGGTGGTGGTCGCCCACATCTTCACCGCGTTGGCGAGCTTCTCCTCCTCGGTCTTGCCGAGGCCTGCCGCGCAGTCCCACACCACCGGGGCGTCCGCCCGGCCCAGGTGGAGCGCGAAGCCGAGGTCCACGTGCCCGGCGCCGTCGTCCCCGGGGTGCTCGCGCACCGCCACCGCGGTGGTGCCGGGGCCGCGGACCACCTCGCCGTCCGGGCGGAACACCTGGCCCAGTCGCGCCATCTCCCGGACCACACAGCGCTGAATGACGGCCAGTCGCTCCTGCGGATGCACCGGGACTCCTCCACCTCGGGAGCGCGGCGGCTGAGCTCGCGCTCGAACTGCGCTCGAACGCCGCCGAGGCTATCGGCCCGACAGCCCGCCGGGAAACCATGCGGATCCCGCGGTCCTCCGGTCGCGGAAATGTCCTGGATGCCCCACTTTGGGCAGCGGAACCTGAAGGCCGTCCGCCCGGAGGACCCGCATGCCCCGCACCACCGCCCCGCCCCCGCCCGTCCTCCTCGCCCCCGGGTCGCCGCCGTTCGGCCCGGCCGGCCCGGGGCTGGTCGCCGAGATCGAGGCCTACCTCGCCTCGCTGCCCGCCCCCGCGCGTACCCCGGTGCCGTACGTCTGCCCCCACGGCAGCGTCCTGCGGCCCTGGCAGGCCGGCCACCCCGAGCCCCGGGCCACCCTGCTCGACCGGGCGCTGGGCCGGCCCGCCCGCCCCGTGCCGGTCGGCGCGGCCGACCACCTCCGGCTCGCCTCCCGCTACATCGGGGCGCACGGCTGGCTCCAGGGCGCGATGTGGGACGCGGCCGGCCGGGTCTGCCTGCTCGGCGCGCAGGCCGCCGTCCTGGCGCACGGCTACGGCACCCCGGACACCGTGCGCACCGCCCGGGTCCAGCTGATGGAGGTGCTGCACGCCACCGGCCGCCCCGCGCGCTCCCCGGACGAGTACAACGACCGCCCGACCACCCGGGAGGGCGACGTCCACCAGCTGCTGGACCGGGCCGCCGCCCGGGCCGCACGGCTCGGACTCTGAGGCGGAAGGGGCCGCGACGGCCCCGGGAATGCCGACGGCCCCGGTGCGCTGGGCACACCGGGGCCGGACCGGAGAGCGGGCGACGAGAATCGAACTCGCGTGACTAGTTTGGAAGACTAGGGCTCTACCATTGAGCTACGCCCGCACGACGCTCCCAGCCGTCACCGGCCGGAAGTCCGGGGGACAGCGTACCTGGTCCGGCCGCCCGAGCGCACGCCCCCTCGCCCGGCGCCCTGCGCGCACCCCCTCGCGCCCGCGCGGTATATGTCGCGGTCGCGCCCGCGCGGAACAACCCGGCGAGCCGTGCAGGCCCGGCGTGTACGCTTCCTCTCGGCACCACGGGGTGTGGCGCAGTTTGGTAGCGCGTCCGCTTTGGGAGCGGAAGGCCGTCGGTTCGAATCCGGTCACCCCGACAGTGCGGCAGGGTCTCGCCCGACGGGGGCGGGGCCCTGTTCTGTGTGGGAGCTCTCCGGCGGCGGTACGGTGGCGCCTGGCGTCCGCCTTTCGTGGTACCGGTAGGATGGGGCGCTGGCGGTAGTCCCTGTGGCGTCCACCCAGGTCAACCGCACGAGGGCGAGGAGTCAAGCTCACCGTCCACCCCACGGGAGATGCAGCTCCAACCGCCCATCGCCCGTCTCGTCCGACCCCCTTTCCGGCTCCGGCCGGGTGATGGGGACGGGCGGAGACAACCTGACCGCAAGCCCCTAGGAGACCTAACCGTGAAGAGCGCCGTCGAGACTCTGAACCCGACCCGGGTTCGACTCACCGTCGAGGTGCCCTTCGAGGAGCTCAAGCCCAGCCTCGACGCGGCGTACAAGAAGATCAACCAGCAGGTCTCGGTCCCGGGCTTCCGCAAGGGCAAGATCCCGAACCGGGTCATCGACCAGCGCTTCGGCCGTGGTGCCGTGCTGGAAGAGGCCGTCAACGACGCCCTGCCGCGCTTCTACACGCAGGCCGTCGACGAGGGCAAGATCGAGGTCCTCGGACAGCCCGACATCACCAACATCGAGGGTGTCGAGAAGATCGCCGATGGCGGCGACCTGAAGTTCACCGCCGAGGTCGACGTCCGTCCGGAGGTCACCCTGCCGGAGTTCTCGTCCATCGAGGTGACCGTCGACCCGATCGTCGTCTCCGACGAGGACATCGAGAAGTCGCTGGAGCAGCTGCGCGAGCGCTTCTCCTCGGTCAAGGACGTCGAGCGCGCCGCCGCCGAGGGCGACATCGTGGTCGTGGACCTGGTCGCCAAGGTCGACGGCGAGGTGCCGGACGACGGCACCGCCAACGGCGTCAGCTACGAGATCGGCTCGGGCCGCCTCATCGACGGCATCGACGAGGCCGTCGTCGGCCTGTCGGCCGGCGAGGAGAAGACCTTCGAGACCGAGCTCAAGGGTGGCACCCAGGCGGGCAAGACCTCCGAGGTCACCGTCACCGTCACCGCCGTCCAGGAGAAGGAGCTGCCCGAGCTGGACGACGAGTTCGCCCAGCTGGCCAGCGAGTTCGACACCCTGGAGGACCTGCGCGCCGACTCCCGCAAGCGCCTGGAGCGCATGAAGGAGTACGACCAGGCCACCCAGGCCCAGGAGAAGGTCCTGGACGCGCTGCTCGCCCTGGTTGAGATCGAGTACCCCGAGAAGCTCCTCAAGGACGAGGTCGAGACCCGCAAGCACAACGTGGAGCACCACCAGCTCCAGCCGATGGGCCTCACCCTCGACGCCTACCTGGAGACCCAGGGCAAGACCGCCGAGGAGTGGGACGCGGAGATCGAGGAGCAGGCGAAGAAGGGCATCAAGACCCAGTTCGTCCTGGACCAGATCGTCGCCGACGAGGAGCTGGGTGTTAACCAGGAGGAGCTGACCGAGCACCTCATCCGCCGCGCCGCCGGCTCCGGCCTCACCCCGGACCAGTTCGCCCAGCAGGTCGTCCAGGGCGGCCAGGTTCCGCTGCTGGTCGGCGAGGTCGCCCGCGGCAAGGCGCTGGCCACCGTGGTCGAGGCCGCCAAGGTCGTCGACACCGAGGGCAACGAGATCGACTTCGACGACGAGGACGAGACGGCCGAGACCGTCGAGGCCGCCGCCGAGGAGACCTCCGCCGAGGAGAAGACCGAGGCCTGAGCGCCCCGGTAGCCCCTCCAGGCTGCAGCGGGCCCGGACGCCGTACGGTGTCCGGGCCCGCTGTCGTCCCCGCCCGCGACCACCGCGACCCTGCGCTCACAGCGAACAGTTCTGCGTGAGGGATTCTGCGGCCCGGCCTGCGCGTTAGGGTCCTTGGACAGCACCAATCACGACGTGATACCCGGAAGCTGTGCGACATCGTGACGGCCGTGGAGCGACCGTCCAAACCGACTGAGCAGGTGGCTAAGTGACGTTCCCGCAGATGCAGATGCCTGGCCCGATGGCGCCGCACGCCGCCGCTGGTGACGTGCTCGGCGGCCTTGGCGACCAGGTCTACAACCGGCTGCTCAACGAGCGGATCATCTTCCTCGGCCAGGCGGTCGACGACGACATCGCCAACAAGATCACCGCGCAGCTGCTGCTGCTGGCCGCGGACCCGGACAAGGACATCTTCCTCTACATCAACTCCCCGGGCGGCTCGATCTCGGCCGGCATGGCGATCTACGACACCATGCAGTACATCAAGAACGACGTCGTCACCATCGCGATGGGCATGGCGGCCTCGATGGGCCAGTTCCTGCTCACCGCGGGTGCCCCGGGCAAGCGCTTCTCGCTGCCGAACTCGACCATCCTGATGCACCAGCCCTCCGCGGGCCTCGGCGGTTCCGCCACCGACATCCGCATCCAGGCCGAGCAGCTGCTCCGCACCAAGAAGCGGATGTCCGAGCTGATCGCCCACCACAGCGGCCAGTCCTTCGAGCAGATCACCGCCGACTCCGACCGCGACCGCTGGTTCACCCCGGAGGAGGCCCTGGAGTACGGCCTCATCGACGCGATCATGCACAGCGCCGCGGACGTCCCCGGCGGCGGCGGCACGGGCGCTGCCTGAGCCTCGGCCCGGCCCGCGAGACCACAGCCCCAACGCCCCGGAGGACAAGGACCCCATGAACATCCCCAGCCTGTCGGCCGCCCAGGCCCGCGTCGAGGACATGCGCGCCGAGGGCCGCTACATCGTCCCGCGCTTCGTCGAGCGCACCACGCAGGGCATCCGCGAGTACGACCCGTACGCCAAGCTGTTCGAGGAGCGCATCATCTTCCTCGGCTCGCAGGTCGACGACGTCTCGGCGAACGACATCATGGCGCAGCTGCTGTGCCTGGAGTCGATGGACCCGGACCGCGAGATCCAGATGTACATCAACTCGCCCGGCGGCTCGTTCACGGCCCTGACGGCCATCTACGACACCATGCAGTACGTGAAGCCGGACATCACCACGGTCTGCATGGGCCAGGCGGCCTCCGCCGCGGCCGTGCTGCTCGCCGCCGGCACCCCCGGCAAGCGGATGGCGCTGCCGAACGCCCGCATCCTGATCCACCAGCCGTACACCGAGACCGGCCGCGGCCAGGTGTCCGACCTGGAGATCCAGGCCAAGGAGATCTTCCGGATGCGCGAGCAGCTGGAGGAGATGCTCTCCAAGCACTCCAACCGGACGGCGGAGCAGGTGCGCGACGACATCGAGCGCGACAAGATCCTGACCGCCGAGGAGGCCGCCGAGTACGGCCTGATCGACCAGATCATCTCCACCCGCAAGACCTCGCTGACCTCCTGAGGTCGGCTCCCTCCCGGCCCGCCCCCGGGTCGGAGGGCCGTCGGGGCGGGGTGAGCACCCGGGTGCGCACCCCGCCCCGGCCCATCGGCGGGCCCGCGCGACGGCATCTGTTCGGTATCAATTCGCCCAGGGCGTAGGGCAGACCTGGCGAAGAGGCCGGAATCACGGGCCCGGCAGAGTACCGTCGGATAGCGAGACCGAGCGCCGTCGGCGTTGACGGTCCACAGCACCAGGCCCCGGAACCCTGCGGGGCCCCTGGCGAAGGGGAAGCACCTCGTGGCACGCATCGGAGACGGTGGCGACCTGCTCAAGTGCTCGTTCTGCGGCAAGTCGCAGAAGCAGGTGAAGAAGCTGATCGCCGGCCCAGGCGTGTACATCTGCGACGAGTGCATCGACCTGTGCAACGAGATCATCGAGGAGGAACTCGCCGAGACCTCCGAGGTGCGCTTCGAGGAGCTCCCGAAGCCGCGCGAGATCTACGAGTTCCTGGACCAGTACGTGGTCGGCCAGGACCTCGCCAAGAAGGCGCTGTCGGTCGCCGTCTACAACCACTACAAGCGGGTCCAGGCCGGTGAGGCGGGCCGCAGCGGCGGCAACGGCCGCGAGGACGCCATCGAGCTGGCCAAGTCCAACATCCTGCTGCTGGGCCCCACCGGCTCCGGCAAGACGCTGCTGGCGCAGACCCTGGCCCGGATGCTCAACGTGCCGTTCGCCATCGCGGACGCCACCGCGCTGACCGAGGCCGGCTACGTCGGCGAGGACGTCGAGAACATCCTGCTCAAGCTGATCCAGGCGGCCGACTACGACGTCAAGAAGGCCGAGACCGGGATCATCTACATCGACGAGATCGACAAGGTCGCGCGCAAGAGCGAGAACCCGTCGATCACCCGGGACGTCTCCGGCGAGGGCGTGCAGCAGGCCCTGCTGAAGATCCTGGAGGGCACCACGGCCTCGGTGCCGCCGCAGGGCGGGCGCAAGCACCCGCACCAGGAGTTCATCCAGATCGACACCACCAACGTGCTGTTCATCGTCGGCGGCGCGTTCGCCGGCCTGGAGCGGATCATCGAGGGCCGCGCGGGTGCCAAGGGCATCGGCTTCGGCGCCAACATCCGCTCCAAGCGGGAGTCGGACGCCAGCGACCACTTCCGCCAGGTGATGCCCGAGGACCTGGTGAAGTTCGGCATGATCCCCGAGTTCATCGGCCGTCTCCCGGTGATCACCAGCGTGCACAACCTGGACCGCGAGGCGCTGCTCCAGATCCTCACCGAGCCGCGCAACGCGCTGGTCAAGCAGTACCGCAAGCTGTTCGAACTGGACGGCGTGGAGCTGGAGTTCTCCCGGGACGCGCTGGAGGCGATCGCCGACCAGGCGATCCTGCGCGGCACCGGCGCGCGCGGGCTGCGGGCCATCATGGAGGAGGTGCTGATGTCCGTGATGTACGAGGTTCCCTCGCGCCAGGACGTCGCCCGCGTGGTGGTCACCGGCGACGTGGTCTCCAAGCACGCCATCCCCACCCTGGTGCCGCGCGACATGATCAAGCGCGAGCGCCGGGAGAAGAGCGCCTGACCCGAGGCCTCCGCGACACGGGAGGGGGGCCGCCGCGGGTAGGGGGGGGGGGGCCGCCCCTGGGTCCGGCGGCGGGCGTTGGGGGC